>NZ_JBSFRM010000006.1:0-63929 GCF_053589235.1 Gordonia sp. NPDC003376
CGCTTCAACTCCGCCGAATACCGCTTCGATCCAGACGCTGCCATAGGTTTCATCCTCCCTTGAGACGAACCCTCCGGAAACACCGGGACGGATCAAGGCGACGGATCAGTGCCCAATAGGCCCGACTTTTGAGACATCTGCACCTCGGACGCCCGTTGGCGATGCCTATCTCGTTTGTTGCGGTAAGGATCTGCGCTAGCCTCGCCAAGGAACAACGCCACAACCCCAAGTCTACTCCAAGGAGTACAGGTGACCACTGTTCGCGATGCAACTTTTCAACTTCTGCGCGAATTGGGATTGACCACAATCTTCGGTAATCCGGGTTCTACCGAGGAAACTTTCCTTTCCGACTTCCCCGACGATTTTCGGTACATTCTCGGATTGCATGAGGCCAGCGTCGTAGCGGCTGCCGACGGCTATGCGCAGGTGGTCCGCAAGCCCGCTCTGGTCAACGTTCACACCGGTGCCGGGATCAGCAATGCGCTGGGCACACTGGATTCGTCGTTCCAGAACAAGACGCCGCTCATCATCACCGCCGGACAGCAGACGCGCGAGATGCTGCTGCTCGAGCCGTGGCTGACCAACACCGATCCTGAGGTCATCGCACGGCCGTGGGTCAAGTGGGCGTACCAGCCGACCCGCCCGCAGGACGTGCCGGCGGCGTTCATGCGCGCCTACGCCGTCGCGATGCAGCCGCCACAGGGCCCGGTTCTACTGTCCCTACCGCTCGACGACTGGGACGTCGAGACCACCGTTCCCGCCGAGGTCCGGTCGGTCACGACCCGTGTCGCACCCGACCCGCAACGTCTCGCCGAGTTCGCCAGTATCCTCGGCGAGGCGACCAACCCGGCTCTCGTCTTCGGTTCCGATATCGCGCGCGGCCAGGGCTGGAACGAGGCAGTCGCACTCGCTGACAAGGTCGGGGCGCCGGTATGGGCGGCCCCTTCGTCCGAACGCGTGCCGTTCCCGGAGAATCACCCGCTCTATGCCGGCGGACTGCCGTTCGCCCAGGGCCTGCTGTCGCAGCGACTGGAGGGACATGACGTGATCCTCGTCGTCGGGGCGCCGGTCTTCCGTTACTACCCGTGGGTTCCGGGACGCTACATCCCGGAGGGCTCCCGATTGCTGCACGTTACTGACGACCCCGCCGAGTCGGGACGCGCTCCGGTCGGCGACAGTCTCGTGTCCGACGCCGTACTGGCACTGCGCGGACTCGCAGACCTGACCTGCCCCCGGTCGAACCCGGTCACCGTCGTAACTCAGGAACATCGCCTCGCCCCGCATGCTTCCGCAGAGGCCCGCCCCACCGATCCTGCTGACGACGACCGGCTGACTCCTCGCCAGCTCTTCCGCGTGCTGCGCGAGGCCGCCCCGGCAGATACCGTGATCGTCCAGGAGTCGCCGTCAAACATCGCTGATCTACACTCGGAGTGGGAGTTCACTTCTCCCGACAGCTATTTCGCGATGGCCAGCGGGGCGCTCGGATGGGACCTCCCCGCCGCGGTCGGCGTCGCACTCGCCGAACGTGACCTCGGACGCAACCGGCCGGTGGTCGCGGTGATCGGTGACGGGTCGATGCAGTTCTCACCACAGTCACTGTATACCGCTGTCCAGCAGGAGCTTCCGCTGGTCGTGGTGGTGCCGAACAACCATGAGTATGGAATCCTGAAGGCGTTCGCGGTCTTCCAGAAGAACCCCGGTGTACCAGGCCTCGATCTACCAGGCCTGAAACCGCATCTGGTTGCGCAGGGATACGGAGCTACGGGCGTGGTCGCGAAGACGGCGGCGGAGGTTCGGGTAGCGCTCCAGGAGGCGTGGGCGGGCCGGCGCGGGCCGACGGTGATCGAGGTTCCTATCGACCCGACCGTTCCGCCGTTGGTGTGACACACGAGCTCGGCAGGGCGTCGGAAGTCGGGGTGAGTACGGTGATCTCAACCGGGTTCGGTTTCGACGCACCGCCTTCGACGCTGCTGAACCGCGATTCGCCTGGTGACCAACAAGCCAGGGCGCGTCCGCTCTTTCCGTTTAGCGGAGCCCCAAACTTCTGGAACTGATACATTGTGCAAGAACGGCGTAGGCGGTCTTCAGGAAAAAGGCGCTGAATCGTGGTGTAAGCGATTTTGTGACCACTCACCTTCTGTTGCAGTAGCAGGGCGTTTGTCCTCGAAATGCGGGCTGTTGATCATTCGGAAACAGTCCCCTGGCCGGCCGACTTCGGGGTCATCAGTCTGGCTTTCCCTCATGGCCATTGCGCGGAATCAAGTCGTCAGACCACCCGCCTGGACCTCGCGCACAGAGAGCCACCCAGCGAGACGTCCGGGCCGGCGCATCCACTCGTGCGTGGGTGCCATTGGCGTTGTCGCCTGCGTCAAGGATCAAGTCCTCATTCGGATGTGAACTCGGCACAATTTGTCGTCTGATGGACGGCGATTTCTTGAATGTGTGGATACACTCCGTTGTGGCGCGTGTGCGCAACACGGTAGCTCGGATGTGGCGGCCACCGACTGGTTTGGTATTCGTAGTGGACGTTTCTGGCTGGAATATCGTGACAAATTATTGTTTGTGATCTTGTAGTTGGTGGAGTGGGCTGTGTCGATCACATGGTCCGGCGCAGGGTGAAAAAAAGATCGGACTGCTCTGTGGTAGAACGGCTTGTGTAGCAGCCAGTTTCCGGTGGTAGTCATTCCCTGGTCGGCGGTGGCTGGCTGATCTACTTCGTGGCAGGAACACTCAGAAATGGAGTTAGCAGCACTATGGCAATCCAGCCGAATACCATTGCTGATGCGATCACTAACCGTGGAACCGCTTTCACGGCCGAGGAGCGAACGCGATTGGGCCTGATCGGCCGACTTCCTTCTGCGGTCGAAACCCTCGATGATCAGGTCGCCCGCGCGTACAAGCAAATCGGCGGTTTCGAGACCGCGCTGGAGAAGTACAACTACCTGAATCAGCTGCACGACCGCAACGAGGTCCTGTACCACCCGAGGTAGCGCGCATCCGGACATCCGATCGGGTCCGGCAGAACGTGTCGCAACTGGTTTGCGCTTGCTCAGGCGTCGTCTCGTCGGGCAAGGTACGCCACCAACGTTGCGCGGCAGTGTGATTGGACTCTTCCACCACCCCTTGACGGTTGCCACGACGGGGCGGACACACATCCACTGACACCCCGTAGTGTTTGGCGACGCCGACGAACTCGGCGGTCAACTTCCCCGTCGAGGGGTGGCACACGGTGGCCATCCGGTCGAATCGCCACGACGTGGTCATCCCACCGAGTCGGCGGGTGATGCGATCGATTCCGGCGATCACCTGCGGGCGAGTCATATCCGGGGCCAGATAGCCCCGCCACTTTCCCGAATGAGACAACGAACCGACAAGCAGGAATGCTGTTGAACCCCAACCCTATTCGCTGGGTGGGCTCGGCAATTCCACCTAATCCCATTGCGTCTCTTCGCCCGGCGGATGCTCGATGATCGCGTTCGCCCGCTCAGTCACCCGAGCACAGTCCTCGCACCTCGGTCGCAGACCGCGGGCTCGGATCTGGCGGGTGAGCGTCTGATAGGACTGTGTGTAGCCAAGACCCTCGAGTTCGTCGCACAACGTGCGCGACCACACATGTGGATCCTCTCTCTGCCGTGTGGTCGCATACGTCAGGCACCGCTCGAAAGGATCAACCTCGGGCTACCTACGTTCGCCGGGCCTGCGGTCACCGTTGAGATAGGCCCTGATCGTCTTGCGGTCATGCCCGGTGTGACGGGCCTTCGCCGAGATCGTCCACCCCCGTTTGTGTAGTGCATGTACTTCCATATCGTTCTCCCGTGTCAACATGAAGGCGGGCCTCCTGAGATAGCTGGTGAGTGGTCAGAGACCACCAGCATCACGGGAGGCCCGCCTACTCTGGCGGAGCCACACGGGTGGGGAATTTAGATGAGCATCTGTGGGGAATCTCGATGAGCGCCGTCAGGTACGACGTTAAAGATGTACGGTCTCGTGTCCGACGCCGATGGGGTCTTCAAGCCCCTGGCTCAGCGCTTGGATGTCAGCCATCGCGCGTCGCGCCAGGTGCTCCGCGCGATGGTGGTCCTGCGTAACGTGTGCACGGATCACAACCGTATCTGGAATCGGACGGATGGCATCCTCGTCGAGACGCCGCCGGCGTCAAGGACGGAGATGGACAAGTCGATCTACAAGAACACGCCCTGGGCGTGGTGTACCACCGTAGTTCACCTCGCGGACGCCGCTAGCCGAGACGATTCCTACTCGACTTGGTTCTGGGATTTGATCGAAGAGTTCCCGGACTGGTTCGTCGACGGCCTCACCGCTCCCTCTCCGAAGTAGGCCGCGAAACCTCGGTGATGGCGCGCCCGCATTCGCGAGGCAGGCACGGCCGATACCACGGGTCGTGCGGTTGAGACAGCCACCCCGGGGCTGAGCTGCCAGCCGCCACAGGGCGTCCGCAGTGTGTTCGCAGCGCACCCAGCACGCCCCATACGCAGCAAACGTCCCAAACCCGATGAGCAGGTGTTTCAAGCTCTGCCGTGACTCACCAACATCAGCAAACACCCAGGTAACGGCGTTCGGGACGAAGAGGTCGTGGGTTCGAATCCCGCCACCCCGACGCAAGGTTGAGATTGCAGAAGAGGCCCTGGCCAGGAGAAATCCGGTCAGGGCCTCCTCGTCTTCAAAGCCCCGCCGTTCCTTGAGCTGAGGTGCGGACGAAGCGAACGAGCCCACGGGTCCCTGAGGTGCGAGCGAAGCGAGCCTCGAACGGCCCGGCGCCTTCGAGGCTCGTCGCTATCGCTCCTCGCGCCTCAGGCAGCGAGTTGGGGGTGCGAGCGCGGGGAGTCAGTCCTCCGTTCCCTGAGGCGCGAGCGAAGCGAGCCTCGAAACCCCTCACCCCACCACCGAATATCGCCCAGCCCGCAGGAAAACATCTACCTGCGACGTTGGTCGATGCCCTCGAGAATCGCAGCCCGGCGGAGGGCCTGCGTCAGTTTAATTACCCCCGTGACCCAACCTGGCGACGGCCAACGTGACGCCGAACGCGATCCCGGGGATCCGCTGTGGCTCCCGCCCAAACCCAAACGCGACAAGAGCCTGATCGTCGCCGCATCGTTAGTCGTCGCGGCGTTGGTGATCGGGGTCGGGTTTACCTTCTTCGGAAGCTCCGGACTCTTTCGCAGCGACGACGACACCGACGCGGTGACGATCGGAACCACTGAGGGAACTCAGGACTATTGGCCGATTTTCGTCCGCAAGGCGAAGGATCGCGGAATCACCATCCGGACGGTGAATTTCGCCGACGCCAACCAGGTCAATCCGGCGCTTGCGCAGGGACAGGTCGACCTGAATCTGTTCCAGCATCTGGCCTTCCTTGCCGACTACAACACCTCCACCGGGAATGACCTCGAACCGGTCGGCTCGACCTATATCGTGCCGCTCGCCGTCTACTCCCGCCGCTTCGACTCGATCGGCGCGATCCCACGTGGCGCGTCGGTGGCCATCCCGAATGATCCGACCAACCAGGCCAGGGCGCTGCTGGTGTTGCAGTCGGCTGGACTGGTCAGCCTGCGCAATGGCGGCACCATCGAGGCAACCCCGGCCGACGTTCTGCCGGAGTCCCGGGTCAAGGTGGTCCCGATCGCCGCACAGCAGACGGTCACCTCGCTTCCTTCGGTCGACGCCGCGGTGATCAACAACAACTTCGCTCAGGATGCGGACCTGGATCCGTCCTCGGCGATCTACAAGGACGATCCCAACGACTCCGCCGCGGAGCCCTACATCAATGTGATTGTCGCGCAGGCCGACAAGAAGAACGATCCGCTGTACAAGGAGATCGTCGAGGCATTCCATGATCCCGAGGTCACCGCGGCGTTGGTCGGCCAATCGCGCGGCACTGCCGTCATCGTCAACCGCACGCAGGCGGACCTGGAGACGATCCTGAGTGGGCTGGAGAAGCAGATCCGATGAGCGAGAAACCCCAACCCATCATCGAACTGCGCGACATCACGCAGACCTACAAGCTGCAAGGCGCCAAGGGCACCTTCAATGCGCTGGATTCGGTGAGCTTCACCATCAATGCCGGCGACATCTTCGCGATCATCGGCGGTTCGGGCGCGGGTAAGAGCACCGCGGTGCGGCTTATCAACGCGCTCGAACGTCCGACATCAGGACAGGTTCTCGTCGAGGGCGTCGACATAACGACGTTGAGCAACAAGGAGATCCGAAGCCTACGCACTCGGGTGTCGATGGTTTTTCAGCAGTTCAACCTGCTCAACTCGCGCACCGTGTACTCGAATATCGAGTTCGCCCTCGAGATCGCGAACTACCCCAAGGAAAAGCGCCGCGACCGCATCGCCGAACTGCTGCATTTCGTCGGACTCGCGGAGAAGGCGTGGGCTCGGCCGCGGCAACTGTCCGGCGGTCAGAAGCAACGCGTCGGCATCGCCCGCGCCTTGGCCGCCAATCCGTCGATCCTCCTCGCCGACGAAGCCACCTCGGCGCTCGACCCGCAGACCACGAATGAGGTGCTGCAGCTACTCAAACGGGTCAACGAGGAGTTCGGGATCACTGTCGTGGTGATCACTCACGAGATGGATGTGGTCCGCAAGATCGCCAATCGGGTCGCAGTCCTCGACAAGGGCCGATTGGTCGAGCAGGGCGATGTGTACGACATCTTCTCCGCTCCGCAGGCCGACCTCACCAAGCTCATCGTCGGGCATTCGCTGCACGGCGAGCCGAGCGCCGAGGACGCGGCGTTGCTCGGCGAACGCTATGAAGGCACCTTTGTCTCGGTCCCGATCGACGACAGCACCGAGGTCGGCCGGATCTTGGCCGACGTGACCCGGTCGAGCGACCTGGCCTTCGAGTTCGTCTACGGCGGAATCTCGGCCCTCCGGGGCCGGTCGGTGGGCAATATCACCCTGCTACTCAAGGGATCTGACGATGCCGTCGCCGAAGCGGTGCATCGACTCAAGGCGTCATCGAATACGGAGGAGACACCGTGAATATCGACTGGGACACGCTCCGCCCGATCTTCTGGGAATCGGTCTGGCAAACCTTGCAGATGGTGGTCGCCACCCTGGTGATCGGCGGATTCCTCGGGCTGCTGCTGGGCATCTTGCTGTACACCACTCGTCGCGGTGGGATTCTCGAGAATGTCTGGCTGTACAACATTCTCAACGTCATCGTGAACTTCGTCCGACCCATCCCGTTCATCATTTTCATCGTCGCGATCGGACCGCTCACCGTGAAGGTGGTCGGCACCACGATCGGCACCGGTGCAGCGATCTTCGCACTGGTCATCGCCGCGACCTTCGGGATCTCACGCATCGTGGAGCAGAACCTGGTGTCGATCGACCCGGGGGTGGTGGAAGCGGCGACCGCGCTGGGCGCCAGCCCATTACGGATCATCACTCGCGTGCTGCTACCCGAGGCACTCGGCCCACTGATCCTGGGATACACCTTCGTGTTCATCACCGTCGTCGACATGACCGCGGTGGCGGGCTCGGTCGGCGGAGGCGGCCTCGGAAACTTCGCCATCCAGTACGGCTATCAGCGATTCAACTGGTGGGTCACCTGGATTGCGGTTGCCGCTATCATCGTCATCGTGCAGGCGGCCCAGTTCTTCGGAAACTGGCTGTCGAACAAGGCACTTCAGCGCTGACCTGACGAATGACGATCCGATTCAACGAGTCGATCCGGTCGCGGCTGGGTCTGGAATGGGAAGTCGCCTGCGTGGACCGGCGCAGTGGTGAGCTGGCTCCGGCCGCACCCGAGATCCTGGCGACCCTCGGACGGCACACCGAGTTTCCGCATGTGACCGGCGAGTTGCTCACCAATACAGTCGAGTTGGTGACCGCCCCGCACCACCGGGTGGGTGCGGCGACCGATGAACTCGAGGACCTCGCGAGCCGGGTCATCAGCGTCGCCGAACCACTCGGTGTAGAGGTGATGTCCGCTGGCACCCACCCCTACAGTCAATGGTTCGATCAGCAGGTCACGCCGGGCAATCCCCGCTACGACACACTCATCGACCGGACGCAATGGTGGGGCCGCCAGATGATGATCTGGGGTGTGCACGTCCATGTGGGTATCGACCGCACCGACACCGTAATCCCGGTTCTCAACGGACTTCTCAATCATCTGCCGCTGTTTCAGGTCCTCAGCGCGTCGAGCCCGTTCTGGGCGGGTGAGCGCACCGGCTACGCCTCCAACCGAGCCTTGATGTTCCAGCAACTCCCCACCGCGGGGCTACCGCCGGTCTTTGCCGACTGGTCGGAGTACGAGCAATCCGTGGCCGACATGCTTCACATCGGTGTGATCGACGGCTTTGGCGATCTGCGTTGGGATATCCGGCCCTCCCCCAAGTGGGGCACCATCGAGTTGCGGGCCTTCGACGGTATCTCCACCGTGTACGAGATCGGCGCCATCGCGGCCTTCACGCAGACACTCGCCGAGCACCTGTCCCGGGAAGTCCGCCGCGGGGTGGAGATTCCGCGCTTCCCCGCCTGGTTTCATCGTGAGAACAAATGGCGCGCAGCCCGATACGGCGTGGAGGCGATCGTGGTCACCAATGCGCAAGGCGAGGAGCGACTGGCGACCGAGGTGATCGCCGAGTTGGTCGGCACACTGAGTCCCATCGCCGAGGAACTCGGCTGCGTCGAACATCTGCACCGCGTGCACACCATTGTCGACCAGGGGCCGAGTTACCTGCGTCAGCTTCGCGTTGCGCAGGCGCGTCAGGGCAGCCTGCGTGCGGTGGTTGGTGCGCTCGTCTCCGAGTTCCGGGACAACCACCTGACCGGCCTGCGCTGAGACCGTTCGCAACTCGGTCAGAGGGGGTTGGGGTCGACCCCATTTGCCGGACATCCTGATGGCCGGTGTGAGGCTGGTCAGGGAGGACGGAGTGATGGGAGCAAAGCGCAAGAGTTACACGCCGAAGTGAAGTATCGGCGTGAGGCTGCGCATCTGGGTGATCGACACCGGTCGCACGATTGCCGAGGTCGCGCGGGAGATCGGTGTGGGTGAGCAGTTGCTGGGCCGGTGGGTTGCGGTCGAGAGGGCCCGGATGGATGAAACGGCGCCGGCGGTGGATGCCGATGAGCGGGCAGGGTCGGAACGGTTGCGGCGTGAGGTGGCCGAGTTGCGGATGGATCGGGAGTTCCTAGAAAAGCAGCAGCCTTCTTTGCGTCGGAAACGTCGCACCAGAGCAAGCGTACGAAGTGATCGACGCGGAGAAGGCGTCTTTTCCTGTTGTCCGGGCCTCCGAGTTGTTGGGTGTGTCTCGGTCGGGGTTTATGAATGGCAGGCTCGTCGGGATTCACCACCCACACCACGACTGGGTTTGGTCGACGTGGCTCACGTATTATCAATGCTGTTGAAAGAGTGTGTATTTCAAGTCCAACGTCGCGAGATAGAGGTATGGTGGCGGGGCGAAATGACGGACGTGGGAGTGGCCGGGACGGATCGGCGGGTGGCGAGCCGACACGTCGAGTGGGAGACTGACTCCGCAGGTACGGACCGTGGGGCATGAGCACGACCGGTACGTTCCGGCTGTGGAGCGCCGAGCGCAGCGATTGGTGCAATCAGGAAATAGTCGGCACCTCCCACTACATGGGCACCATCTGTCGGCTCTGTGCACGGCACGGGGTCGCGGTGGGCGACGAGCTGCGAATGGATGTTGCCCTGGTCCCCGAACCGGACAACCCGCATGATTCGAACGCCGTTGCAGTCCGTTTCGACGGCCACACCGTTGGTTACCTCCCGAGGGATCTTGCGCCTGCATGGGTTCCGGCTCTGCGCCGAATAGCTGGATCCGAGTTCACCGCGATCACGTGCGGTCGGATTCAGCTGTGGGAGGGCAACGGGTGGCCCGATGACGACTGGGCGAGAGCGCCGGTCACGGTACTTCATGCCCGGGTCGAGATCAAACTCCGTGATCCGGCCAACGCGATCCCCTTGAACGCGCCGCCGGTGGGCCGCACACCGTGCTGCCGCGTGCGGCAATCGTGCAAGTCACCAAGGAATCGGACTTCTTCGACGCCCTCGCCCAGTTCGTGCCCGCCAACGGCTACGGATTGGTGTATGCCACGCTGCGCCGTGACGTCGTCGTCACTGCACGAACGACGAAGGACGTTGTTGCCGTGCGCATCAGCGGCGAGAAGATAGGTGAGCTCACGCCTGCGATGAGCGGAAAGTTCCTTCCCCTGATCGACCACCTGCAGTCGCGGGGATTGACGGCGGTGTGCTGGGCCGATCTCACCGGATCGGCGGTGGCGGCCGAGGTGCGCATCGATGCGGTGAAGGCGCACGAAGCCGACGCCGGTGTGCTGGACGGGCCTCCAACAGCTGCGCAGCCTCTGATTCCAGAGCTGGTGGCACAGTGGTGGGCCGCGGTGAGGACTCCACCTGAGCGGCGCGAACGGCTCGGCATGGGATACGCCCAGTAGTCTTTCCGCTTGGCGCACACGAGGGCAGCAGCAGGGCGTTGACGAGTGCCAGGTGTTCGATCTCTCCGCTGGGGCCGATGCTCTCGTCGGGGGCAACCGTAGTCGATCTGCTGCAAGCTCATGGCCGGGTCACGGCGCGATGCGGTCTGTCGAATCCAGGCGCCCGCATAGGTGTGGTGCCCTCCGGAGACCATGGCCGGCAAGGGATTCGGCCGAAAGGTCCCCGGTCACACGCCCAGTTGTGCTGCGAGATCCTCGATGTCGCGGGCGTGGAAGTCGTTGTGCGGTGAGCCCGAATCGTCCTTCGGGGCACCGCCCCACTCGGCGGGCCGCTCGATGAAGGCGGTGTGCAGGCCGTGTGAGCGGGCGGCGTCGAGGTCGGACTGATGGGTGGCCACCATCATCACCTGGGCCGGCTCGACCTCCAGCAGCCGTGCCAGTCCGAGGTAGGTCTCGGGGGCCGGTTTGTAGTGGTGCCACAGATTCGAGGCGCCGATGACATCCCAGCCGAAGTCGTTGCGCTTGGCCATCTCCGACAGCAGTGCGACGCTGCCGTTGCTCAGCGCACAGACGGTGAACCGACGACGCAGCAGCGCCAGACCCGGTGCGGCGTCGGGCCATCCGGGGATCGTGCGCCAGGCGCGCACGAGCCGTGCCACCGCGGCGTCGTCGGCGGTGACACCGGATTCGGCGAGCACACCCCGCAAGGTCTCGGTCTGCAGGTCGTCGAGACCACGCCAGGGCAGCTCACCGGACTCCACCCGGGCCAGTATCGGTGCGTACCGGCGGCGCCACTCCCGTGTCAACGCGGCCGCATCGTGTCCGGGCAACTCCGCGGCCATGGCGTCACGGATACCGGTGAACCAGTCGGCGACGGTACCGAAGGTGTCGAAGGCCAGGACCCGGATCTGATCGGCTGCGGTCACCGGCACGATCAGTGGGCGTCGGTCGCGAGCTGCGGCAGCGACTGGTCCTCGTCGAAGGACGCGTCACCGTGCGAGACCGGGGTCAGCGTCAGCAGACTGGCCTCGGGCCGGCAGCAGAACCGCGCCGGCGCATACGGGGAGGTGCCCAAACCCGCACTGACGTGCAGCTGCATCGACGCCCCCCACCTCGACGGACCCTTCACCCGGGACCGGTCGATGTGGCAGTTGGTCACCAATGCGCCGATACCCGGCAGGCACAGCTGACCACCATGCGTGTGGCCGGCCAGGACCAGGTCGTAGCCGTCGGCGGCGAAGCGGTCGAGTACCCGGGGCTCGGGCGAATGGGTCAGGCCCAGCCGCAGATGTGCCAGCGGATTGGGGCGCCCGGCCACGGTGTCGTACCGATCGCGCTCGATGTGCGGGTCGTCGACCCCGGCCGCCACCACACGTACCCCGCCGATCTCGAGCTCACGCACGGTGTGGGTGGTGTCGAGCCAGCCGCGCTCGACGAACGCCGCCCGCAGATCCTGCCAGGGCAACGGCTCGCCGTGGGTGCGCTTGTGGTCCTTCTTGAAGTACTTGAACGGGTTCTTCGGCTTGGGGCCGAAGTAGTCGTTGGACCCGAAGACGAACAGACCCGGCCGCGACAACAGACCACCGAGCGACTGGATCACCGCGGGCACCGCCTGTGGATGGGCGAGGTTGTCGCCGGTGTTGACCACCAGATCGGGTTCCAGGGCGTCGAGCTCGGACACCCACGCCTGCTTGAGGCGCTGGTCGGGCATCATGTGCAGATCGCTGATGTGCAACACCCGCAACGGCGTCGACCCGGGCTCGAGGACGGCCATCGTGGTGTGCCGCAACGTGAACGCATTGCGCTCGATCACCGTCGAATAGAACAGCCCGGCAGCCGCGAGGCCGGCTCCCACGGTCGCCGACCGCGCGATCGTCGACGACGGCAGGCGAAGATACAGACGCTGCACCGGATTCGAGTCGAGGATGGACATCAGCCCAGGATACGCGTGCGGGCGTTCATCCCGGAAGATCGATCACCACCGGTCCGACACCCGGGACCTGCACCGTCGTCTGGGTGGGCTGTCCGGACCCCTGGCCCTCGGCGCGCCGGCCGTTGCTCACATAGATGGTGATGGTGCTGCCCGGCAGTGCCGAGTCGCTCGGGGCGGTGAAGACCACCGTGCCCTGGGTCTTGCCGCTGTCGACCTCGAGCTGGGTGACCTTGAATCCCGCCGACTGCAGGCGAGAGGTGGCCTCGCTCGCGGTCAGCCCGGTGACCTGTGGGATCCGGCCTCGGTCGGTGCCCGCGACGTATCGCGGATCGGTCGGCGGCAGCTGGGTGGGGCCGAAGTTGTCGGCCACCGGCAGCATCGCCTGATACCACGTGCGGGCCGGTTCCATACCGCCGTACAGGTTGCCGTCGTAGCAGGACCGCAGCGGGCTCGAGCAGATTCCCGACGGGTTGGGGCCGTCGCTGTAGACGTAGGCGGCGCCGGCGATGTTGTTGGTGAACCCGAGGAAGGCCGACGAGCGGTGCGCCTCGGTGGTACCGGTCTTACCCGAGCTGGGCAGGGTCCATCCGATCGCCCCCGCGGCCCCCGCGGAGGTGCCGCCGCCCTTGTCGTCCTCGCTCAGGGCGTTCGCCAGGGTGTTGGCCAGACCGGTCTCCACCACGCGTTCACAGGCCGGCGGATTGAACGGGATCCCGGTGAGCGTCGGGTTCCCGTCCGGACCGGGGACCGGGTTGCCGTTCTCGTCGCGCTTGATGGTGCTGATCGACCCGATCGGCGACGGCGGGCACCACACACCACCGGATGCCAGGGTGGCCGCCACGTTGGAGAGCTCGACGCCGTTCACCGGGAGCGGGCCGAGGGTGAACGAACCGAAGTTCCCGTCCTTGACGTACTGGGCGATGCTCTTGTCCCCGTATCCCGACGTCCCCGGGGTGTTGTAGGACCGCAGTCCCAGCCGCACGGCCATGTCGACGGTGGGTTTGACGCCCACCTGCTTGAGCAGGTTCACGAACGCGGTGTTCGGTGATTGCGCGAGCGCCTGGGTCACCGACATCGACGCCGGGTACCGTCCGTCGTTCTTCACGCAGTAGGCGTTGGCCGGGCATCCGTTGGAACCGCCGCTGTTGCCCATGCCCTCCACTGCGAGGAACGCCGGCACCGGGATGTTGGTACCGGTCCCGAGGCCCTGCTCCATCGCGGCGGCGGTGGTGAAGACCTTGAAGACCGAGCCCGCGCCATCGCCGACCAGCGAGAACGGCTGCGGTTGGACGGTCTCGTCGGCGTTCTGGTCGAGTCCGTAGTTGCGGCTGGACGCCATCGCGAGCACCGCATGGGAGGTGGTGCCCGGGCGGATCGCGGTCATCACGTTGGCCACGCCGTCGGCGTGCGGGCTGGCCTGCGTCTGCGTCGCCCGCTGCACCGATCGCTGGACCGCGGGGTCCATCGTGGTCTTGATGATGTAGCCGCCACGCTGCACCGAGTCCCGGGAGATCCCGTTCTCGGCCAGGAACTGCAGTGCATAGTCGCAGAAGAAGCCGTTGTTGCCGGCGCCGATGCATCCCTGGGTGGGGATGTCGGCCCTGGCCAGGACGCCGAGCGGGGTCTTCTTGGCCTGGGTGAGTTCGTCGCGGCGGTCCGGGAAGTTCTGGATCATCGTGTCGAGCACGGTGTTGCGGCGGGCCATCGCGGCCTCGGGGTTGGTGTACGGGTCCAGGGCACTGCTCGACTGCACCATGCCGGCGAGCAGTGCGGCCTGCTCCACCTTCAGGTCCTTGGCGTGCACGCCGAAGTACACCTGCGCGGCCGCCTCGATGCCGTAGGCGTTGTTGCCGAACGGCACCACGTTCAGATAGCGGGTGACGATCTGCTTCTTCGCCTCCTGCTTGGCGGCGGCATCGGACATGCCCTTGCGCTTGGCCTGCTCGGTGAGCGACTGCTCGAGGGTCAGCGCCATCCTGACCTCACGCAGCTTGCGCGCCGGGGTGGTCTCGGTGGCGGCCTCGCGGTCGGCCTCGGTGCGGGCGAGCACGAGCAGTTGATAGTTCTTGATGTACTGCTGGTCGAGGGTCGACGCACCCTGCTGGACCTCGCCCGACGACGAGTTCTTCAGTGCGGCGCGGATCGTGCCCTTCCAGTCCACACCGTCGTGCTCGAGGAACCGCCGGTCCTCGATGGAGATGATCGCGGCGACCATGTCCGGGGAGATGTCGTTGTACCCGACCTGGTAGCGGTACTGGTCGAAGAGCAGTGCGATCGGGTTCCCGGCCGAGTCGGTCATGGTGGTGACCTCGGGCAGGGTGCCGTTGAGCAGTTCGGAGGAGACGTTCTCGACCGCCGACGCGGCGCGGTTCGAGACGAGTCCGACGCCGCTGGCCACGGGATAGAGGAGACCGGCGACGAGCACACCGGCGAGGACACACGCGGCAGCGAGCGGCCCGAGCTTCTTCGAGACTGGCACCACGACAGGATACGTGTGATTTCCCGAACACCCGGTCACCGGCGGGTGGGAGTCCGGTCGGGGGACACGGATTCTGGGTTTCACCTGCGGTTTCGTACCAAGTGTGCACGGTTGTGCCAGTTTTTCGTGTTCAGGGGTTGCGGCCTCAAGCACAGATCCCTAGATTGAGGGCAGAATGTGATTCACCTAACAGGCATTCGGGAGACGTGTCACACGTATCACGTCCGGATGAGGACTCCGTGAACCGGAGTCCGGTGTGGGTGGGGAGCACTCGACGTGGGGCGATGGCGTCCGGCGATGAGAATTCACAGAACAGGGGCGTGACGGTATGGCGACAGCGGCAGTATCGGCGGCGGCAGCAGCAGTATCGACAGGGGAGGCGCGACTGAGTTGGGTGTCGCAGGCGCGCTGCCGCGGCGAGAATCCCGATGACCTGTTCGTCCGTGGAGCCGCGCAGCGCAAGGCGGCGACCATCTGCCGGCACTGCCCGGTGCAGTTGCAGTGTGGTGCCGACGCGCTGGACAACCGCGTCGAGTTCGGTGTCTGGGGTGGGATGACCGAACGTCAGCGCCGGGCCCTGCTGCGTCAGCATCCCGAGGTCACCTCGTGGGCGGCCTTCTTCCAGGCGCAGCAACGCCGTCAGCGCGCCGCAGTCTGAGTTCCTGCAGTCTGAGTCCCTGCAGTCCGAGTTCCTGCCGTCTCGTTCCTGCGGTCCGGACATCGGCCGGCCGACACACACCCCACCACCCGAACACCACGAACCCCATCACCGACCGACACGCCGGCCGAGGGCGATCAGCCCCGGCCGGTGATCTGTTCGGCGACCGCCCGCAGTGCGACGCGGTCGGCCACCTCGAACGGCAGCGACGGCACCCCGACCACCGGCACCCGCGGATGCGATGCGGTGAACCGCTGCAGCAGGTGCAGCTCACGCTTGCCGGTCGCCGCGCGCTCGGCGTGCACCGCCAGCACCCCGCGGGTCAGATCGTCGTCGACGTGGTCGAGTGCCACCCGCGCGGCCTCCTCGGAGATCCCGGTGAGGTTGGGGTGGGTGCGGTTGAGGATCAGTCCGGCCAGCGGCATCGCCTCCTCGGACAGCCGGTTGACGAAGAACGCGGCCTCGCGCAGGGCGTCGGGTTCGGCCGCGGCGACCACCGCGAACCGGGTCCCGGGCTGTTTGAGCAGTTCGTAGGTCTTGAGTGCACGGTCCTGGAATCCGCCGAACATCGAATCCAGCGACTGGACGAAGGTGGCGACATCGCGCAGCATCTCGCCGCCGATGATCGTCGAGACCCCACGCATCGCGAGACTCATCGCCCCGGTCACCATCCGGCCCACGCCGCGGCCCCCACCGACGAGCACCTTCATCAGCCGCCCGGACAGGAACGAGCCGAGCCGCTGTGGGGCGTCGAGGAAGTCCAAGGCGTTCCGGGACGGCGGGGTGTCGACGACGATCAGATCCCAGCGTTTTTGCTCGAGTAGCTTGCCGAGCTTCTCCATCGCCATGTATTCCTGTGTGCCGGAGAAGGATTCGGCGACGGTCTGGTAGAAGGAGTTCTCCATGATCGCCGCAGCCCGCTCCGGGGTGGAGTATTCGAGCACCATCTCGTCGAAGGTGCGGCGCATGTCGAGCATCATCGCGTCCAGGGTTCCGGTGCCGTCGATCTCCACCGGCTGCGGGTCGTTGGTGAGCTCCGACATCCCCAGCGACTGGGCGAGTCGTCGGGCCGGGTCGATGGTCAGCACCGCGACGGTCCGGCCGTTCTCGGCGGCGTGCAGGGCCATCGCCGCGGCCGTGGTGGTCTTGCCGACACCGCCGGCGCCACAGCAGATCACCACCCGGGTCTCCGGGTCGGCGAGCATCGCCCCCATCTTCAGGTCGAGCGGCATCACGCCCCCGCTTTCTGCAGCAGATTCGCCAGTTCGTACAGGGAGCCCAGGTCGATGCCGTCGCCGAGCGCCGGCAGTTCCAGGGTGGGTACCTCCACGTCGTCGAGCTGGGCCTTGGCGATCTGCTGGGCCTGCAGCCGGGACGCGTGTTCGATGGTCTCGGTGAGCAGGCCGGCGAAATCCTCCTCCGACGCGGTGATCCCGGCGGTGGTCAGCCCGCCGGCCACCCGCTGTGCGTCGATCCTTCCCTCGGCGATGTCGTCGATGGAGTCCGGTGGCAGGTGGATCGGGCTGACGCGGTTGATGATCAGACTGCCGATCCGGAGCTCCTTGGTGCGCAGCTCCTCGACGGCCTCGATCGTCTCGGTGATGGGCATCGCCTCGAGCAGCGTCACCAGGTGGATCACGGTCTCCGGGGAGTGCAACAGCCGCACCACTCCGTCGCTCTGGTTGCGGATGGGACCGGTCTTGGCCAGGTCGGCCATCGCCTTGGTGACGTCGAGGAAGGTGCCGATCCGGCCGGTCGGGGGCGCGTCGACGACCACCGCGTCATAGCGACGCACGCCCTCCTTGTCGGAGGCGATGATGCGTTCCTTGATCTTTCCGGTGATCAGGACGTCACGCAGGCCCGGTGCGACGGTGGTGACGAAGTCGATCGCACCGATCCGTTTCATCGCCCGTCCGGCGAAACCGAGGTTGTAGAACATGTCGAGGTACTCGAGCAGGGCGTGCTCGATGTCGAGGGCCAGCGCCCACACCTCGCCGCCGCCCTCGGCGGTCGCGACCCGGGTGTCGGTGGGCGGCAGGGGGGCGATGTCGAAGAGCTGGGCGATGCCCTGCCGTCCCTCGCATTCCACCAGCAGGACGCGCTTCCCGTCCCCGGCCAGCGCCAGCGCCAGGGACGCGGCGACCGTGGTCTTCCCGGTTCCACCCTTGCCGGACACGAAGTGCAGCCGCGCGCGGGCGGCGGACTCCGGCCACACATTGGCCGCGGTCAGGTCGTCGGCGGTGTCGCCGGCTGTGTCGTGAGCCACCCGATCACCTTATCCACTGTGCTCAGCGCAGGGGTGAGACCGGTTAGGCTGACCATCATGAGTGAAGTGACCGCGTGGGAGTACGTGACCGTGCCGCTGCTGACGCATGCCACCAAGCAGATTCTCGACACCTGGGGTGCCGACGGGTGGGAGCTGGTCAGCGTGTTGCCGGGGCCGACCGGTGAGCAGCACGTCGCCTACCTCAAGCGTCCGAAGGGCTGACCCGGCCATGACCACCTGGACCGTTCGCCTCGCCGAGCTGGGTATCACCCTGCCCACCGCGCCCAAGCCGGTGGCCAACTACGTGCCGGCCGTCCGCACCGGCAACCACGTCTACACCTCCGGGCAGCTGCCGTTCGTCGACGGCGAGCTCGCGGTGCGCGGCAAGGTGTCGGAGACCGCCGAAGGTGTCGTGCGGCCCGACGAGGCGGCCGCCTGTGCCCGTCAGTGCGTCATCAACGCGCTCGCCGCGGTGGACGGCCTGGTCGGGATCGACTCGGTCGTGCGCGTGGTGAAGGTGACCGGGTTCGTGGCCTCCGCGGTCGGCTTCACCGGGCAGCCGGCCGTGCTCAACGGTGCCTCGGATCTGCTCGGTGAGATCTTCGGCGAGGCCGGGGTGCACGCCCGTTCCGCTGTCGGCGTCGCCGAACTGCCGCTGGCCGCGCCGGTCGAGGTGGAACTGATCGTCGAGGTCGCCGACAACTGAGTATCGAGATCGCCGGGCTGGTCGTCGCCGCAGCGGCGGCCGGCTGGGTGGATGCGGTGGTCGGGGGTGGGGGACTGATCCTCATCCCCGCACTGCTGATCGCGGCACCCGGCATCGCCCCCGCCTCCGCCCTGGCCACCAACAAGATGGCCGCGGTGGTCGGGACCTCGTCGGCGGCCTGGCGGTTCGCCCGCACCGTGAGGCTCGACTGGCGTCGGCTGACGCCGGTGTTCTGCTGTGCCGTGGTCTGTTCCGGTGCCGGCGCCTTCGTCGCCGGCACCCTGCCCCGGCAGGTGTTCGTCCCGATCGTCCTGGCCCTGCTGGTCGCGGTGGGGCTGTTCGTCGCGCTCAATCCGCGATTCGGTTCCGGTGCGGGCAGACTCCGGTCCCGCACCTCGATCCTCACCGGCTTCGTCGTCGCCGGTGTGGTGATCGCCTTCTATGACGGCATCATGGGCCCTGGAACGGGGACCTTCCTGATCATCACGCTGACCGCGCTGGTGGGGACCAACTTCCTGGAGAGCTCGGCGACGGCCAAGGTGATCAACACCGGCACCAATCTCGGTGCGCTGCTGGTGTTCGCCGCGCAGGGGCATGTGCTGTGGCTGCTCGGGTCGGCCCTTGCGGTGGGCAACGTGATCGGCGCCCAGTTCGGTGCCCGGATGGCTCTCGGCCGCGGCAGCGGGTTCGTCCGCTGGGTCCTGCTCGGAGTGGTCGTGGTGATGGTCGCCAAACTCTCCTTCGACCTGCTCACCGCGTGATCGGATAGGGTCGCAGGACAAGCAGAGTCGAGGGGGCCGCCGGTGATCGGGACGATCGGGGTGGTGACGCTGGCGATTCCCGGGGGCGATCGGCTCGGCGAGGTGGAGTTGCCGTATGCCGGGGGGACCGAACGATTCCTGGCGCGTGGCCGTGAACCGATCGAGGTGGACCGGTCGGTTCTCGTGGTGGCGGTGTCGCCCGGGCGGATCGTGGAGGTGGAGCGTTGGATCGCACCGCCGTCCGTCGGTCGTTCGGCGGATCTCCGGTGACCACGTGGGGCGCTTCCCGGCATTCTGTATCCGATTGACGCAGAGGAGGACCGATGCTCGGTTACAACGTTCCGGAGCCGGACGAGGCGATGTTGATCTCCGGCAAGAAGGCCAGTGAGGGCGGGGCGCCGTTCGAGGTGGTCGTGGGACACGGCAAATGGGTGATGCCGTTCTTCCGGAAGGTGCGCTTCCTGTCGATGGCGTTGCACGAGGCCACCATTCGCGAGGTCTGTGTGACCACGCAGGGGATCCAGCTCAATGTTCGCGCGGTGATCGCGCACAAGGTGGGTTCCGACGTCGTGTCGATCGTCAACGCCGGCCAGCGGTTCATCTCCGAGCAGGAGGCCGAGATGAACCAGCTGACCGGGCAGGTCTTCTCGGGTCATCTGCGGTCGATCGTCGGTTCGATGACGGTCGAGCAGATCATCCGGGAACGTGACACCCTGGCCCGGCAGGTGCTCGAGGCGTCGAAGCGCGAGATGGGATCGATCGGACTGGTCGTCGACTCGTTCCAGATCCAGTCGATCGACGACATGGATTCCGGCTACATCAACGCACTTGCCGCGCCGAACATCGCGAAGGTGCAGCGTGAGGCGGCGGTCGAGCGGGCGCGCGCCGACCAGGAGGCGGCCAAGGCGCAGCAGGAGTCGTTGCGCAACCAGGCCGACTACGAGCGCGAGACCGCGATCAAGCGTGCCGGGATCAAGTCCGAGACCGACAAGGCGAATGCCGAGGCCGCCCAGGCCGGTCCGCTGGCCGAGGCCCGCGTGACCCAGGAGATCATCCGTGAGCAGTCACTGCTCGCCCAGGCCCAGGCGGATCTGCGTGAGCAGCAACTGATCTCGGAGGTCGTCAAGCCCGCGGAGGCCGAGGCCCGTCGTACCCGCATCCTGGCCGAGGCCCAGGCGCAGGCGGTGGAGATCTCCTCGGCGGCGGCCGCCAAGAACAATCGGATCGCCCTCGACCAGCAGCTGATCGAGCAGTTGCCGCAGCTGGTGGCGGAGGCGGCGAAGGGACTCGGCACTTCCAACCTGACCGTGTTCAACGGCGCGGAGGGTGTGAACGAGCTGATGACCAGCGTGGTCACCCAGGGTGCGGCGCTGCTGCGCAGCCTCCAGGAGGAGATCGCACCGCGGGTCGTCGATCATGAGGACGATCCGGGCCGCGAGCGGTGAGGTCGGCGTCACGGCCGGTGTGGTCGGGGTATCCCGGCCACACTAGGCTGTGGCCATGACCGACCCCGGTACCCCCGAGACCCCGGCCGTGCCGACACATCCTGCGTACGGGCAGCTGCGTCAGGTCACGCCGTATGCCTCGGTGTTGTTGTGCGACAACCCCGGTGTGATGGAGCTCGACGGCACCAACACCTGGATTCTGCGGGCCCCGGGCTGCAAGGAATGCGTCGTCGTGGATCCTGGTCCGCCGCGGCACAAGAAGCATGTCAAGGCGCTCGCGGCCCAGCCCGGTGTGGCATTGACCTTGATCACCCACCGGCACTTCGACCACACCGGGGGAATCGACGCGCTCCACAAACGCACCGGTGCACCCACCCGCGCACGCCTGCGTGAACACTGCCGCGAGGGTGCGCCGCTGCGTGACCGCGAGGTGATCGACGTGGCCGGGCTGCGGATCACGGTGCTCTACACCCCGGGGCACACCGGTGACTCGGTGAGCTTCCTGGTGGAACTCGACGGTCATCGCGCGATGATCACCGGCGACACCATTCTCGGGACCGGGACCACCGTGATCGATCCGTCGGACGGCAGCCTGCGGGACTACATGGGATCGCTGAACCGCCTCATCGTCGACGGCGCCGACGCGGTGCTGCTGCCCGCCCATGGCCCCGACCATCCGACGCTGGAGCCGGTTGCGCGGTTCTACAAGGCGCACCGTGAGGAGCGGCTCGACCAGATCCAGGCTGCTCTCGACGAGATGGGCATCTCGGCCCGCAAGGCCAAACCGATGAAGGTGGTCCGCAAGGTGTACGCCGACGTCGACTCGAAGCTGTGGCCGGCCGCGCGGATGTCGGTCAGGGCCCAGCTGGAGTACCTCCGCGAGCACGAGTAGGCACCGACTCCGGACAAGCGAACGTCACCGACCCGCGACGGCGGAGCCGGCGCAGAGCTGTTGAGACAGCGACGTCACCGACATCGTTTGCGCCGCGCCGCGATGCAGGAGGAAGCGGCGGAGCGGAGCGACGATGTCGGTGACGACGAAGAGTGGTGCTTGTGGGCGCAAGCCCGCGACGGCGGAGCCGACGCAGAACTGCGGTGTGGTGCTTGTGGGCGCAAGCCCGCGACGGCGGAGCCGGCGCCGAGCTACCGTGCGCGGCGGGCGAGCCGTTCGCTGTCGGCGATCAGCACGCTCTTGCCCTCGAGTCGCAGCCATCCGCGCTGGGCGAAGTCGGCGAGCGCCTTGTTGACGGTCTCACGGGAGGCGCCGACGAGCTGGGCGATCTCTTCCTGGGTGAGGTCGTGGGTCACGCGCAGCGAGCCACCCTCCTGGGTGCCGAAACGCTGGGCGAGCTGGAGCAGCTGCTTGGCGACACGACCGGGCACGTCGGTGAAGATGAGGTCGGCCAGGTTGTTGTTGGTACGACGCAGGCGGCGGGCGAGGACGCGGAGCAGCTGTTCGGCGATCTCCGGACGATCCTTTATCCACGCACGGAGGGCGTCACGGTCCATCGATACCGCGCGGACCTCGGTGACCGTCGTCGCCGACGAGGTCCGGGGGCCCGGGTCGAAGATGGACAGCTCGCCGAACATGTCCGACGGGCCCATGATCGTCAGCAGGTTCTCACGGCCGTCGGGCGAACGACGACCGACCTTCACCTTGCCGGACAGGATGATGTACAGCCGGTCGCCGGGCTCGCCCTCGTGGAAGATCACATGTCCGCGGGGAAAGTCGACGGGCTGAAGCTGCTTGGTCAGTGCCGCGACGGCCGAGGGCTCAACGCCCTGGAATATGCCCGCCCGCGCCAGTACTTCCTCCACCAAGGAGTCCCTTCTCACTCAAAAACCGGTGGCGTACCCGGAACGGCACACCACCTGCAACGCTACTCTCGCCCCAAGCATATGTGTTGAATGGGTCACTGGCAGGTCTTTACGAACGTGTATCCGGCGAGGACGCTCAGCCCGCTCGGCGGGTCCGGAGCTCCTCGAGGGCGGCGGGCATTCCCTCGCGAGCGAGGGTGTCCACCCCCTGGGCGTCGGTGGCCTGGAGAAACTCCTCGACGTTGTCGCGGTTGACCGCCACCCGGTCGGTCCAGGCCTGGACCTTCTCCATCCCGAGTGCGAAGAGCATCAGCACCGCCGGGAACAACAGCACGGCAAGTCCTTGCATGGGGAACAGTAAACACAACCTGTTCGGTGTCTCCCAACCCGGAAGCGCCGTGGTGACCCACTTGTGACCTAACGGTCGCCTGCCGTGACCCACGCCGCGGAACGTCCACCCGGCCGGAATCGCTAACCTGGATCAGATGGCCGAGCGCAAGGTGCCGGCGTCGGTGCCACCGCCGACGCGGATCAGGACCGAAACCCACCTGGGGCTGGTCCGTCGTGCGCGCCGGATGGACCGCGCGCTCATGGTGGCCTTTCCGCATGTGTACTGCGAACTGGACTTCACCACTCCGCTCGAGTTGTCGGTGGCGACGATCCTGTCGGCCCAGTGCACCGATGTGCGGGTGAACCAGGTCACGCCGGCGCTGTTCGCGCGCTATCGCACGGCCCTCGACTACGCGCAGGCCGACCGCACCGAGCTGGAGGAGATGATCCGTTCCACCGGCTTCTACCGGAACAAGGCCACGTCGATCCTCGGACTCGGGCAGGCTCTGGTGGAGCGGTACGACGGTGAGGTACCGGGCCGGCTGAAGGATCTCGTCAGCCTCCCGGGCTTCGGTCGGAAGACCGCGAACGTGGTGTTGGGCAATGCTTTCGGTGTGCCCGGTATCACCGTCGACACCCATTTCGGCCGACTGGTACGTCGCTGGGCGTGGACGGAGGAGACCGATCCGGTGAAGGTCGAGCACGCCGTCGGCGCCCTCATCGAACGCAAGGAATGGACCGATCTGTCGCATCGTGTGATCTTTCACGGCCGGCGCGTATGCCACGCCCGCACACCCGCGTGCGGGGTCTGCATCCTGGGAAAGGACTGCCCGTCGGTGGGAACCGGTCCGATGGACAAGAGTGAGGCCGCGGCCCTGGTGAAGGGTCCCGAGACCGAGCACCTCCTCGCCCTCGCGGGAATCGGGGACTGATGGACGACACGTCGAACCCTGATCCCGACAGCCCGGATCGGGGCGACCCCGAACGGGCCGACACCGACCGGGCCGACACGGGATCCGCCGGCACCCCGATACCGCCGGGCACCGGTGGATCGCATGCCTCCCGGTTCCCGCCGGCGGCACGCTGGACGCTGGTCTTCTTCATCGTGATCATCGCACTGGTGGTGGCGATCTGGCCCCGCGGCGGCGAGTCGCAGACCACGTCGTCGGACGTGCAGGTGCGGCCCTCGGGCGCATTGTCGGCCACCGA
Source organism: Gordonia sp. NPDC003376 (assembly GCF_053589235.1). Taxonomy (NCBI): domain Bacteria; kingdom Bacillati; phylum Actinomycetota; class Actinomycetes; order Mycobacteriales; family Gordoniaceae; genus Gordonia; species Gordonia sp. NPDC003376. The sequence continues at coordinate 24,054 of NZ_JBSFRM010000006.1, forward strand.
CCTGCAGGTCGACGACTCCGAACTCGCCCGGGCCCGCGCCGACGCCGCGCTCGCCCCGTGTCCGCAGACCGGGGTGCCGGTGGGGGCGGGAGCAGTGCTCGCGGACGTCGTCGCACCGTGTCTGGCGTCGGGTGCGCCCTACGACCTCGGTGCCGGTACGGCCGGCCGGCCCGTGGTGATCAACATGTGGGCGGTGTGGTGCCAGCCCTGCCGCCGCGAACTGCCGGTCCTGGCCGAATACGCCCGCCGCGCCGGGGATGCGGTTACGGTGCTGACCGTGCACGCCCGTGAAGGCGCCGGCAACCCGTACCTGGTGCTGCGATTCCTCGCCGAGCTCGGCGTGCACCTGCCGACCGTCCTCGACCAGGACGGCATGGTCGCCGCCGCCCTGCAGGCGCCGCGGGTCTTCCCGTCGACCATCATCCTGCGGGCCGACGGCACCATCGCGAAGGTCGCACCGCAGGTCTTCGAGGATCCCCAGCAGATCGCAGACGCCGTCCGTGACGCCACCGGGGTGACCACGTGAGCACCGGGCAGCAGGACACACCAGGGCAGAACCGGGGCACACCCCCGGAACCCCACATCGGCCCGCTGGTGGCGCGGGAGGCGATCCCGCCGTGGATGCGTCCGCTCACCGACAATGTCGCCGCGGTCCGGGAGAGTGTGCTCAACCGGGGCGGTGACCGCGACCGCTGGGCCACCATGTTCGGTGCGTCGCGCCGCTCGGCGGCCGTGTTGATCCTGATCGCCGGCACCTGGGACGCCGACCCCACCCATCCCGGCGGGCTTCCCGCCGACGCCGACGTCCTGCTCACCGAGCGTGCCGCCACCCTGCGCCAGCACAGCGGACAGGTCGCCTTCCCCGGCGGCAGCTTCGATCCGGGTGACGACTATCCGGTGGGTACCGCGCTGCGCGAGGCGGACGAGGAGACCGGGCTGTCGGCGACCGGCGTCGACATCCTGGCGACCCTGCCGACCTTCCCCGTCCCGCCGTCGGGCTTCGACGTGACCCCGGTGGTCGCGCACTGGAGCGCACCGAGCCCCGTCGGGGTGGTCGACGAGGGCGAGACCGCGCGCGTCGTCCGGGTCTCGTTGCGCGAACTCCTGGCCCCCGAGAACCGTTTCCAGGTGCGCCGGGAGGTGATCGGCGGACAGGACTACCTCGGGCCGGCGTTCTTCGTCGACGGCCTGCTGGTCTGGGGGTTCACCGGCGGTCTCATCGCGGCGATCAGCGACGCCGCCGGCTGGGACCGGCCGTGGGACCACTCCGACATCCGGCCCCTGGACGCGATGATCGAGCTGGCCGGCAGCCGTCAGGAGTCCGGATTCGCCGCCGTCCACCCGCGACACCTGCACCACCTCGCCGACCCCGACGGTCAGGGACGTCGATGAGTGCGGCGACCTGGGTCGATGTCATCGTCGTCGGGTTGGCGCTGCTCGCCGCGATCAGCGGCTATCGCCAGGGTGCGGTGGCCTCGGCGCTGGCCGTGCTGGGTGTGCTGCTCGGTGCCTTCGCCGGAATCCTGTTGGTACCCCACGTGATCGAGCGCATCGACGACCAGACGATGCAGTTGCTCGCCGGGGTCGGGGTGCTCGTGGCCCTGGTGGTGATCGGCGAGGTCGCCGGCATGATCCTGGGCAACGCGGCCCGCGGCGGCATCCGGTCCCGGGAGTTGCGCGCCGTCGACAGCGGCGTCGGCCTGGTGCTGCAGGCGCTGGCCGTCCTGGTGGCGGCGTGGCTGCTGTCGACGTTGCTGGTCAGCGCCAACTCGCCCACACTGACCCAGGCGATCGAGGGGTCGAAGGTGCTCGGCGCGGTGGACCGCGCCGCACCGGCCTGGCTGTCGGAGAAGCCGCGACAGGAGTTCGAACGGCTCCTCGGCGATTCCGGACTGCCCAGCGTGATCCGGTCGACCAACGAGAGCGTCGTCGAGCCGCCCGACGCGACCCTCGAGGACTCGAAGGCGGTGCGCCAGACGCGGGCGAGTGTGGTGAAGATCGAGGGCGAGGCGCCCCGGTGCCGACAGGCACTCGAGGGAAGCGGTTTCGTCGTCGCCCCCGGTCTGGTGATGACCAACGCCCACGTCGTCGCAGGCACCGACTCGGTCCGGATCGAACAGTCCGACGGCGCGGACGTGACCCCGAGCACCTACGAGGCCGAGGTGGTGCTCTTCGACAGCGCGACCGACATCGCGGTTCTGCGCGTCGACGGACTCGACACCCCGGCCCTCGACTTCGCCTCCCGTCCGGGGAGCAGTGGCGACGACGCCATCGTGATGGGCTATCCGCAGGCCGGTCCGTTCCTGGCGACCGCCGTGCGCATCCGCGAGATCCGGGACCTGCCGACCGCCAACATCTATCAGGACCGACAGGTGACCCGTGAGGTGTACACCGTGCGCGGGGTCATCCGCCAGGGCAACTCCGGTGGTCCGATGATCAACACCCGCGGCGAGGTGCTCGGGGTGGTGTTCGCGACGTCGGAGAACCCGGCCGACGAGACCGGCTATGTGCTCACCGCCGCGGAGGTCCGGGAGGACCTCACGATCGCGCAGGACCGCTATCGGCCGGTCGCGACCGGAGCCTGCGTCCGCGAGTGACCCGGTCGGCGCCGACCCGCGGATCCGACGGCGACTCGAGGAGCTCGATCAGCGCGGCGTTGACCGCGTCCGGCTGTTCCTGATGCGCGAAGTGTCCGCTGCCGGCGATCTCGACATGGGTCAGCGGATCTGCCCACACCCGGCCGGCACGCGCCGCGTGTTCGGTGATGAACGGGTCGTCGGTGCCCCGCAGCGACAGCGTCGGGATGTGCAGCTGCCGATGCATCAGCCGCATGAACCGGATGCCGTCGGGTCGGAACTGCGACCGGTAGGCCCACCGCTGGTACTCCAGACTGGAGTGGGCGACGTACGGGATCTGGATGGCCGAGCGGTTGCGGGTGAGCGCCTCGGCGAAGTCGTCGGTGGCCCGCCAGGCCTCACCGGACAGACCGGTGAGGTAGCGCGCGATGAACGAGCCGTCGCGGCGGGTGAGGCGGTTCTCGGCGAGGCGCGGCAGCTGGTTGTAGAGGAATCGGGGGAGGAACGACGACCGCTGATCACCGCGGAACAGCACGTCGTGCCGCAACGCCCGTGGATGGGGGGAGGCGATCACCGCGATCCGGCGTACGACGCGCGGATGCAGGGTGGCCGTCGCCCAACAGACCAGGCCGCCGTCGGCGTGCCCGACCAGCGTTGCATCGGTGTGCCCGAGCGCGCGGATCAGGCCGTGGGTGTCGCCGGCCAGCGTCCAGCCGTCGTATCCGCGTGGGGGTTTGTCGGAGTCGCCGTAGCCGCGTAGGTCCACGGCCACCGCCCGATATCCGGCCTCGGTCAGCGCGGTCAACTGGTGACGCCAGCTCCACCAGAACTCTCCGAATCCGTGGAGCAACAGCACCAGCGGGCGGTCGGCGGTGACCTGCCCGACCTCCACGGCGTGGAACCGCACCCCGTTGGCGCGGACGTCGAGATGCCGCCAGGCCCCGGGGAGCCGGACGGTCGACGGATCGGGTGCGGTCACCCGTCAGCCTTCGCGGGCGGGCGGAATCCTCGGATGGTCGGCCGCAGGCACCGATGCCTGGACGTGACCGGTGGTGGAGCCCGACGTCGGCAGCACCGACGAGATCTCCTTGACGCTCTCGATGGTCTTCTTCGGGCCGCGCACCTTGCGGAAGAACAGGTAACCCACGATCGCCACCACCACGGTGATCACGACCAGCAACACGAAGACGATCAGGAACGAGGCCCAGCGCGGCAGCCACTCGTCGAGCAGCTCGGCCAGGAAGAAGAAGAAGAACAAGCTGGCGTACAGCGCGGTGACGCCGGCGACGATCAGTGCGCCGGTACCGGCACCGGCCTTCTTGGCCTCGCCGACGAGCTCGGCCTTCGCCAGGGCCACCTCGGCGCGGACCAGGGTCGACATGCTGGCGGTGGCGTCTTTGACCAGGTTGCCGATGCTCGGTTCGCCGCGGGGCCCGAGATCTGCATCGGACAGCGGGATGGCGGGGACCGGTCGGCCTGCCGGTGCAGACTGGCCGTTCTCGTTTCGGCTCACAGCATCCTCCGTATCTGGGGTGTGGGGCATATGTTGCCATGCCACCCCGGGGGCGTGTTCGGCCACCGACACGGCGGCGTGCCCATCGGGGCCGACACAGCGGTGCGCCACCGGATTGGGGGCTTCCGGTGGCGCACCTGTTCATGGGCCGTCAGACGGCTGCAGGGTCAGGCCTTTTTGGCGCGGATGGCCTCGAACACCGATGGGTCGACCAGGGTGGAGGTGTCGCCGAGGTCGCGGCCTTCGGCGACGTCCTTGAGCAGGCGCCGCATGATCTTGCCGGAGCGGGTCTTGGGCAGTTCGGGGACGACGTTGATCTCGCGGGGTTTGGCGATCGGGGAGATCTCGATGGACACCTGTTGGCGCAGTTCGGCGATGAGGGTGTCGCCGGTGTTCTCCACGCCCTCACGCAGGATCACGAATGCGACGATGCCCTGGCCGGTGGTGGGGTCGGCCGCGCCGATGACGGCGGCCTCGGCGACTCCGGAGTGGCCGACGAGGGCGGATTCGACCTCGGCGGTGGAGATGCGGTGGCCGGAGACGTTCATGACGTCGTCGACGCGGCCGAGGACCCACAGGGCGCCGTCGTCGTCGAAGCGGGCGCCGTCACCTGCGAAGTACCAGCCCTGGTCGGCGAAACGTGACCAGTAGGTCTCCCGGTAGCGTTCGTCGTCGCCCCAGATGCCGCGCAGCATCGACGGCCACGGCTGGTCGAGGACGAGGTAGCCCTGTTCGCCGTGGGTGACGGGTTTGCCGTTGTCGTCGACGATCTGGGCGGAGATGCCGGGGAGTGGTTTCATCGCCGAGCCGGGCTTGGCGGCGGTGACGCCGGGCAGTGGGGAGATCATGATGGCGCCGGTCTCGGTCTGCCACCAGGTGTCGACGATCGGGGCGGTGCCGCTGCCGATGACGTCGCGGTACCACTTCCAGGCCTCGGGGTTGATCGGCTCGCCGACGCTGCCGAGCAGGCGCACCGACGACAGGTCGTGGGCGTCGGGGATCTCGCGGCCCCACTTCATGAAGGTGCGGATCAGGGTGGGGGCGATGTAGTAGATGGTGACGCCGTAGCGCTCGATGATCTCGAAGTGGCGGTGTTCGTCGGGGGAGTTGGGGGTTCCTTCGTAGATGACCTCGGTGGCGCCGTTGGAGAGGGGGCCGTAGACGAGGTAGGAGTGGCCGGTCACCCAGCCGATGTCGGCGCCGCACCAGAAGACGTCGCGGCCCTCTTTGTGGTCGAAGACGTAGTGGAAGGTGTAGGAGGCCTGGGTGAGGTAGCCACCGGAGGTGTGCACGATGCCCTTGGGCTTGCCCGTCGTACCCGAGGTGTAGAGCAGGAACAAGGGGTGCTCTGCGTCGAAGGACTCGGCCTGGTGGGTGGGGGATTGTTCGGCGACGGTGTCGTCCCACCACACGTCGCGGCCGTCGACCCAGGGCAGGTCGGGGTCGTGGTTGGTGCGGCGGACGACGAGGACTTTTTCGACCGAGGCGGCGGCGTCGGTACCGGTGCCGAGGGCTTCGTCGACGGCGGTCTTGAGCGGGGCGGGCTGGCCGCGCCGGTACTGGCCGTCGGTGGTGATGACGAGTTTGGCGGAGGCGTCGTCGATGCGTGAGCGCAGGGCGCCGGCGGAGAATCCGGCGAACACCACCGAGTGGGTGAGGCCGAGGCGGGCGCAGGCGAGCATCGAGATGATCGCCTCGGGCACCATCGGCATGTAGATGGCGACGCGGTCACCGGCGACGAGGCCGATCGCGGTGAAGTAGTTGGCGGCCTTGGACACCTCGTCTTTGAGTTGGGCGTAGGTGATGTCGCGGGAGTCGCCGGGCTCGCCGACCCAGTGGATCGCGACGCGGTCGCCCTTGCCGGCATCGACGTGGCGGTCGACGCAGTTGACCGCCACGTTCAGTGTGCCGCCGACGAACCATGTGGCGAAGGGGGCGTCCGACCAGTCGAGGACCTGCCCGAAATCGGTGTCCCAGTCCAGGCGCCGGGCCTGCTCTGCCCAGAACTCCAGTCGGTCGGAATCCGCGTGGTCGTACAGTTCGGCGGTGCCGTTGGCCTGGGCGGCGAACTCCGGGGTCGGCGGGAAACCGGGGACGGTCTGTGGGGCAGATGCGGTCATCGTGTGCATGGCCTTTCGCTGATCGGCAATTCGTCCGGCGTGCGACGGCCACGGTGATGCGACCTCGCAGGGATTCTCATTGTGAGGGTAGTCACGTTGGATGGCCGTTGCAGAAGGGGATGGGCCCCCACGTGCGGTGAAAGGGAGGCAGGGCTCGATGAACGGCGCATTCGTGCGCGATTAGGGTGACCAGATGTGAGCACCGATCCGTTGGCACCGTTGCTGGACCTGCCGGGCGTTCGGCCGGCGGCCGACGAGGCGCGGGACGCCCTCGGCGCGGTGCATCGTCACCCCGCCAATCTGCGCGGATGGGACAAGACCTCCACCGAGGCGTCGTGGCGGGCCGGGCGGTCGTCGGCGGCGATCGACGGTGGCAGTGTGGAACTGCGGCGCGACGGCGACTTCGACGACCCGATCCTGGCCGGTGCCATGCGCGTGGCCCAGGCGCTCGACGGCGATGCGCTCGATTCGCTCACCGCGGTGTTCCGGCGGGCCCCCGCGCAGGCCTTCGCGCGCCTGCACATGCTGGCCGCCGCCGACCTCGTCGACGATCCCGACGAACTGGGTCGTCCACGCGCCGGCGCCGACGTGGCCGCCCGTCTGGACCTGCTCGCCCAGCTGATCACGGGTGCCACGTCGGTGGCCGCCCCGGTCCTCGCCGCGGTGGTGCACGGCGAACTGCTGAGCGTGCAGGCGTTCCCGACCGCCAACGGTGTCGTCGCCCGTGCCGCATCCCGGCTGGTGTGCACGTCGTCGGGTCTCGACCCGCACAACCTCGGTGTGCCGGAGGTGACCTGGCTCAAGCGTCTCGGCGAGTACCGCTCGTTGTCGGCGGGATTCGGGACCGGTCGCGCGGAGGCGCTCGCGGCGTGGATCATCTTCTCCTGCGAGGCGTTGACGGGCGGGGCCGCGGAGGCGAGATCGATCGCCGACGCCGCGCGCAGCTGAGCCGGCGATCGGGCCGAAGGCGATCAGGCCGAAGGCGTGGGGGCGCAACCTGCTCCGGAACGCACTGCGGGCGGCGCTCGGTCTGTGACCGGTCGCCGCCCGCGTAGCACGGACCCAAGTTACCAAGCGTGCTTGGTGGGTTGTGGGTATCGCCTCGGCGAGGGACCGCGCCCCATCTCTGGTGGATCTCTTTCCGGCGCAGCCATTCTCGTGCCCATCACGACGCCATCAGATGATGTCGTCGGCGCTGTCCGAGGGTCGAGGCGCTGCCATCCAGAGTCACGTCAAGATGCCGCGATATCGCAGGCGCACAACACTTGTGCCTTTAGGTGGCTCGCTCCGCGTGGGTACTTGCCGCCCGTGCTGGGAAGTGCTCGGAGAGGGGGTTCGGCCCTTCTCTTCCGGATCGAACTTTGCCTTCCGAGATTTCCGTAAGACCCTTTCTACACCGTGACCGCGATCACATCAAGGGGAAAGGCGACGAAGTTCGTACCCACCGCTCTGGAGGGTCTGATCACGCTGGTGCGCAACGACTTTGCGAGATGGTCCCCGGCGTGTCGGTCCGCCGTCCGCCGGGTCGGCGGGAGCCGAGGAGCCGACCGAGGGCGCATCCCGCGATCACTCCGGCACCCACTGCCCCGACCATCGTCGCCGCCGCGATCGCCGGGCCCGCATCGGTGCGATCGCGGCGTCGTGGGGCGCTCGGGGTGAAGTCGAGGATCGGCCAGCCGTTCTCCTCGGCGTGGCGGCGCAGCCGGCGGTCGGGGTTGACCGCCACCGGGTGCCCGACGGCGGTCAGCATCGGCAGATCGGTGATGGAGTCGGAGAAGGCGAAGCTCGCCGCGAGGTCGTAGCCGTGCTCGGTGGCCAGGCCGCGCATCGCCTCCGCCTTTCGCTCTCCGTAGCAATAGAATTCGATCTCGCCGGTGTAGTGGCCGTCGGTGACGGCCATCACCGTGGCGCGGATGTGGTCCACGCCGAGCATCGCGCCGATCGGTGCGGCGAACTCGATACCGGACGCCGAGACCAGGACGACATCGCGGCCGGCGTGGCGGTGGTCGGCGATCAGGTCCTCGGCCTCGGCGTAGATCAGCGGGGTGACCACGTCTTGCAGTGTCTCCGCGACGATTCGGCCGACCTCGTCGACGTCCCAGCCCCGGCACATGCTCGTGATCGACCGGCGCAGGCGTTCGACGCGGCTGCGGTCGTGCTCGATCCCGAGCCCGACATTGCCGTAGACCGAGCGGACCAGGGTCCGTCTGTCGAGCAGTCCCGCAGAGTAGAAGTGCGGGACGAAGGCGAGTGCGCTCGATCGGGTGATGACCGTTTTGTCCAGATCGAAGAAAGCTGCAGCCCGGGAAGCAGGGGCGTGGTAGAGGCGACCGTCGCTCACACGGGCAGATGGTACGACGCCGACGGGCACTATAAGTCGAGTTCGGATATCTCGTGGTTCACGACTCGGCGAAACGGACATCGAAGTGACCTTCCTGCAGTAAACCCGCAGGCAGTGATACGAAATCGGCAAGTCGTATCGTTTGCTCGGTGTGTTTGCGGAGAAGCGTCGAAAGTGTATAGTCGTGTTATCCGGTCTTCGGGCCGGTGCCCTTCAGCCCGACCCCCCGGGGCTGAAGCGCGATGACCCCGGCCTCCTCCCCCCCTGGCCGGGGTCGTCCTCTATCTGGGGGTCGAAACATCCACTGCTCGCTGCTTGGGATCATCGGTCGCCGGAGGTCCGCGTACCCGGTGTTCGCGAGTGGGCCACCCGGCGTGGCTTCCTCGGCACCTGTCGTGTGCTGGTCGAGCGCGATGTCCCGGCGATGGCGAGGCGCCCGGACATCGGCCGGAGTGGGGCACGATTGCCGGTGACCACGGTGGTCACCTCGGCCCCTGCCGTGCCGTGATGAGATGGCGTTCGAGCCCGCCCACCAGCACGTCGAGGCCGAACTCGAATTCGCGATCATGGTCGAGTGCGGCCAGGGAACTCGCCGATTCGGCGACATTGTGCAGGCCCGCCGACAGCAACTCGTCGCGCCGCTCGACCAGCCCACCCCGGTTCTCGACCTGGTAGTTCTTGTCGGCGAAGTTCTTGTCGGCGAAGGTCGGGCCGACCGAGGACTCGCGGAGGACGGTGCCGACGAGAAAGGCGAAGACGCTCCGGAAGCCGTGTACGGCGTCGTCGGCGGTGAAGCCCGCTGCGCGCAGGACCCCGAGGGCGGAGTCGGTCAGGGCCAGGCCGGTCATCGAGCCGAGTTGTCGGGTCAGCAACAGCACCGCCACCTGCGGCTCGGCGGCCGCGGCCTGCCGGAATCCGAGTGACAGTTCCCGGATGTCGGTCGCCAGGTCGCCGGTGGGTGTCGGCCGTGGCAAGGCATCGAGAAACCGCAGCGCGACGCCGTCGAGCAGTTCGTCCTTGTTGGCGAAGTGGCGGTACAGACTCATCGCGTCGACACCCAGGACGAGCGAGATCGCACGCATGGTGAGCTTGTCGGTCCCGCCCTCGTTGATCAGGCCGGCAGTCGTCTCGAGGATGCGTTCCCTGCTCAGGCCCACCTCCGACTTCCGTGGACGGCCGCGCCGGGGCCGGGTGGGCGCCGTGGGTGTTCCCTCGGACCGATCGACATTCATGCGTGGCATTCTCGCGTACCCCCTTGTGGCAATTAAGTCTACCGTGTAGACATTCTATCTACGACGTAGACATATCCGGAACCGTTGGTCGGGTGCACGCCTCTGACCTGCGGTGACACCGGTTCGAAGGGGGCAGTATGACAGTCAAACTCTCGGCGATGACGTTGGGACACGTCACCATCCCGACCGCGATCCTGTTGGCGGGTCGGGAGGGCGAGACCAAGGTTCCCGTCACCTCCTATCTGATCGAGCACCCACGGGGCCGGGCCGTCTTCGACACCGGCATGAGCCCGGTCATCCAGGACTCCGATGATCCCGCCGGCCACGTCGGTGACCTGCTCGCGGCGCTGCACGTCTTCGACTACACCGTCGGCGAGGATCTCGCCGCGCGGCTGCAGGCTCTCGACATCGACCCCGGATCGATCGACCACGTCATCAATTCACATCTGCACTTCGACCACTGCGGCGGCAACGCGCAGGCGCCCAACGCCGAGGTCGTGGTGCAGGGACGCGAGGTCACCGCCGCCGACCAGGGCGGAGAACTGCGCGGGTACGTCGACGCCGACTACGACACGGGTCAGCCCCGACGTCTGGTCGAAGGCGAGCACGATCTCTTCGGCGACGGCAGCGTCGTGCTCTTCCCCACGTACGGGCACACCCCGGGTCACCAGTCGGCGCGGGTCCGTACCGACGCGGGCGAGTTCGTCCTGTGCGGCGACGCCTGTTACCTCCAGGAGTCGCTGACGACGCTGACGCTCCCGGGTGTGATCGCCGACCCGGAGTCCGCGATGGCCTCTCTCGAGTACTTCCGCGACCTGCAGGCGGCAGGGTCGACCATCATGTTCGGCCACGACCTCGACTTCTGGGCGACCGTTCCCCAGGCTCCAGCGCGTCTCGGCTGATCCGTCGGATCGCCCCTGCCTCACCGGACCCGGTCATCCTCCATCAGCTCATCAGCAGTACACCCAGCAGATAGAAGGGACATCACATGAGTCGACTGTTCGGCGAGATCCGCCAGATCGGTTATGTCGTCAAAGATCTCGACGCCTCGGTCAACAAATGGCTGGAACTCGGCGTCGGCCCGTGGTTCATCGTCAAGGACATCCAGACCGACTATTTCCGGTACCGCGGCGAGGACTCGCCCGTCCAGATGAGTATTGCTCTGGCCAATTCCGGTGACGTGCAACTGGAACTGATCCAGCAGCACAACGACGCGCCGTCCGGGTACCTCGACTTCCTGAACGCCGGTCATGAGGGCGCCCAGCACGTCGCGTACTGGACCGACGACTACCAATCCCTGTACGACACCGCGATCGCCGCGGGCTTCACCGTCCTGCACGAGGGTGCCATCGGTGGCGAGCAAGGCCGATTCGCCTACTTCGCCACCGAGTTCGACCCCGGGACCGTCATCGAGATCTCCGACATCAGCGGCCCCAAGGGGCAGGTCTTCGACTACATCAAGAACACTGCCGCCACCTGGGACGGCACCGACCCGATTCGAGTGACACCGTGACCGACAACCCCCAGACCGACAACCCCCAGACCGACAATCCCCAGACCGGCAACCGCGAGACGGGTACCCCGCTCAAGAACACCCCGATGGAGCTGCCCGACCTCGACGCGCTGCCCGCGGAGCTGCGTGAAGCGGTGGCCCGGCGCGGCAACATCCACGTCTATCGGATGGTGACCCACAGTCCCGGCCTCGCACCGTCGTTCCTGGCCATGGCCACCGACATGTTCATGGCCAACTCCCTGCCACCGGCATGGCGCGAACTGGTCATCCTGCGGGTGGGTCACCGATACGAGGCGCCGTACGAGGTCCACCACCATGTCAACATCGCTCGCGCCGTGGGGCTGGACGACGCCGCGATCGCCGCCGCGGGGTCCGGTGTCCTCGACGATCTCGAACCGGCCGAGAAGCTCCTGATCGAACTCGCCGACGCGCTCCTGGACCGGCACACGCTCACCGACGACGAGCGGGACGCCGCCCGGACGATCCTCGACGTCGACCAGTTGGCCGCCCTCGTCCTGACCGTCGGTTTCTACCAGCTGGTCAGCAACTTCCTGAACACCTTCGGTGTGACCATCGAGCAGTTCTGACCATTGCGACCCCTACGTGGACGCCTCGTGCGTCAGGAAAGGACAGATATGAGTACCGGACGTCTCGCCGGTAAGGCCGCCATCGTCACCGGGGCGGGGTCATTGGAGGACGGCCTCGGCAACGGCAAGGCCACCGCGATCCTGATGGCCCGCGAGGGCGCACGGGTGCTGTTGGTGGACAACCGCATCGCGGCCGCCGAGGTGACCGCGGCCGCCATCGCCGAGGAGGGCGGCGAGGCCGCGGTCTTCGAGGCCGACGTCGCGAACGAGGAGGACGTGAAAGCGCTTGTCGCCGAAGCCGTTCGTCGCTGGGGACGGATCGACATCCTGGACAACAACGTCGGGATCGAGGCGTGGGGCCGGATCGGTGAGGTCACCGACGAGCAGTGGGAACGGGTCTTCCGCATCAATGTCACCGGATCGATGTACACCGCCCGCCACGTCATCCCGGTGATGGCCGCCACTGGTGGCGGGTCGATCATCAACATCTCGTCGACGGCGAGCCGCAAGGGTGGTGGGCTGGCCACCTACGCCGCATCGAAGGGCGCGATCGAGGCCATGACCCGGGCGCTCGCCCTCGACCACGGCCGGGAGAACATCCGGGTCAACTGCATCCAGCCCGGCGCCGTCTACACCCCGCATGCATGGGCAAAGGGCGTGCGGCCCGATCAGGACGATGCGCCGATGGCGGACTGGATGCGCGAGGCGCGCAAGAACGCGGCCCCGCTCGGGGTGGAGGGGACCGGCTGGGACATCGGCTATGCCGCACTGTTTCTCGCCTCCGACGAGGCAAAGTTCATCACCGGCGTCACGCTACCGGTCGACGGCGGACTCGTGCTGTAGCCCGATGCCGTCACCCGCCGACCACGCGGTGTCCACAGTTCGACGGCCGTCCACAGCGTGGCGGTCGCAGGGCTGCCGATGACCGGGTTCCGGTGGCCGGGGCGCGCAGGATGGCGGCATGTCCGAGACCCTTCTCGTCCTTGTCCACGCGGATCTGCGTGATGACGTCGCCCGGTGTGCCGCCGCCGCGGGGTACCGGATGGTGATCGGGGAGTCGGCGTCGTGCCGTGCGGAGTGGTTGCGGGCGCGGGCGGTGGTGGCCGATCCCGAGGCGGTGACGGAGTTGCGGGCGGCGTCGGTGCCACGGCGGGAGGGCGTGCTGCTCGTGGCCGCGGGCGAGCCACCGCCGGCGGTGTGGCGGGCGGCGATCGATCTCGGTGCGGGTGAGGTGGCACTACTCCCCGTCGACGAGGGCCATCTGGTCCGGCGACTGACCGATCTGCGGATGCCACGTCGCGCCGGAGGCGGCGGGATCGCGGTGATCGGGGCACACGGCGGGGCTGGGGCGTCGGTGCTCGCGGCGGCGGCGGCATCGGTGGCCGTCGACGACGGTGAACGCGTGCTGCTACTCGACGCCGACGATCTGAGTGGCGGCCTGGATCTGACGCTGGGTGTCGAGGACCGGCCCGGATTACGTTGGCAGGACCTGACTCTCGAGGGTGGAACGGTGAGTGGCCAGGCGTTGCACCGGGCGCTGCCGGCGGCCGGTGATCGATTGTCGGTGCTCGCCGGGCGGCGCGACGATCCGCGTCCGGTCACCGCCGACGCCGTGCTGGCGACGGTCGATGCCGGTCGCGCACACGGGGATCTGGTGGTGGTGGATCTGCCCCGTGCGGATTCCGCGGTGGTGCGTGGCGTCGTCGAATCCGTGGATCTGGTGGTGCTGGTGACCACGGCGACCGTCGCGGGATGTGCCGCCGCCCGGCAGGTCGCGGCCAGGCTGCTGCACGACGCGGTCGCGGTGGGGCTGGCGGTTCGCGGCCCCGCACCGGGCGGGTTGCGGGCAGCGCAGATCGCCGATGCGGTCGGGATGGCGGTGCTGACCGCATACCGCCCGGACCCGCGACTGCCGCGTGCCCTGGAAGACGGCCGTCTCCGTCTGGGGACACGGTCGCCGCTGCGTCGGGCGGCACTCGCGATCGTGCAGGCCGCGCGGCTCGGTGAACGGGCCGCATGACCGGGCGCAGTGACGAGGCTCTGCTGGAGCGAGTGCGGACGCGGTTGGCGGGGGCGGCCGCGGAACCTACCGCGGAGCTGATCGCCGATGCCATCCGGGCCGAATCCGGCGGCGTACTGGGCGACACCGACCTGTTGTCGGCGTTGCGGTATCTGCAGACCGAACTGACCGGTGCCGGACGGCTCGAGGAGTTGCTCGCCGAACCGTCGATCGCCGACATCCTCGTCGTCGGGCCGCACCGGGTGTGGGCCGATCGTGGTGCGGGACTGGAACTCACGCCCATCACCTTCGACGACGACGCCGCGGTCCGCCGGCTCGCCGGCCGACTCGCGCTCGGTGCCGGCCGCCGCCTCGACGACGCCCAGCCCTGGGTGGACGGACAGCTGTCGAACCTCGGCCGCCGCGGATACACGGTGCGGCTCCATGCGGTGATCCCGCCACTCGCGGTGGACGGCACGTGTCTGTCGTTGCGCGTACTTCGCAGCACCGGAATGGGATTCGACTCGCTCGTCACCTCCGGGGCGGTTCCCGGCGATGCGGTCGGGGTGATCCGGACGATCCTCGCCGCGCGTCTGTCGTTTCTCATCGTCGGTGGTACCGGCAGCGGCAAGACCACCCTGCTCGGAGCACTGATCGGGCAGATGGGTGACACCGAGCGGGTGCTGTGCGTGGAGGACGCCCAGGAACTGACGCCGGCTCATCCGCATGTCGTCCGGCTGGTGGCCAGGACGGCGAATGTCGAAGGTGCAGGGGAGGTCCCGGTACGGGTACTGGTGCGTCAGGCATTGCGGATGCGACCCGACCGGATCGTCGTCGGGGAGGTGCGCGGCGCCGAGGTGATCGATCTGCTGACCGCGCTGAACACCGGCCACGACGGGAGTGGCGGGACGTTGCATGCCAATTCCACCGCCGAGGTCCCCGCCCGGATGGAGGCGCTCGCCGCGCTCGGCGGCATGGGTCGCGATGCGTTGCACAGTCAGCTGGCCGCTGCCGTCCAGATCGTGCTGGGGGTGTCGCGTACCGTCGACGGGGTGCGCGGCCTGGCCGAGATCGGAGTGCTCTCCCGCGGCACCGACGGACTGGTCAGCGTGGTGCCGGTCTGGTTGCGCGGCAGTGGCTTCACCGCGCACAGGCATCTGTTCGAGCAGATGGTGGCAGGACGATGACGGGATGGGCATCCGCCGTGATCCCGGCGGCGATGGCCGCGGCGGTGCTGCTGTGGGGACGGGGGCGAGCCCACCACCGAATGATCGCGACGGTACCGGATTCGGTGGGCACCTCGGTGCCGGTGGTGGTTCCACGGGCACGGGGATCGCTGCTCGCAGTGACCGGCATCGCCCTCGCCACGCTCATCGGTGGGGTGTCGATGGCGGTTGCCGGGGGAATCCTCGCCGGATTGCTCGCATGGCGTCGCCGCGGCCGACACCGCACCGACGCCGCCGACCGGAGGCGGGATGACCTGCTGACCGCGTTGTCGCTGATGATCGCCGAACTCGCGGTGGGTGCTCCGCCTGCCCGCGCGTGCGCGGCCGCGGCCGCCGAGATGGCGGCGGCGCGGGAGGGACCCGGGGCGGTGGCCGATGCACTGGCCGTCCTCGCCGGGCGCGCCGAGCTGGGTGGCGGTGTCCCCGACGCCGCCGATCTCGCCGACGACGGTGAGACCTCGTGGGGACGGATCGCGGTGGCCTGGCAGACCTCGGACACCCACGGACTCTCGCTCGCCGACCTGCTCGAGTCGCTGCGTGCGGACCTGCTCGCGCGCAGGGCGTTCACCGAACGCACGCGGGCCGGACTGGCCGGACCGCGGGCCACCGCCACCGTCCTCGCCGTACTGCCCCTGCTGGGGATCGCGCTGGGACAGGCCACCGGTGCGCGCCCATTGCAGACGCTCACCGGGGGCGGGCTCGGTGGCATCCTGCTCGTGGTCGGCACCGCGCTGGTCGCCGCCGGGGTGATCTGGTCGGATCGGATCACCGACAAGGTGCTCACCCGATGAGCCCACTGATCCTGTTGTGCCTCGCTGCTGCGTGCTGGTGTTGGCCCGGCCCGCGGTGGCGGCTGTGCCGCGTCACCGGACCACCGCCCCGCCGGACCGGCGAACCCCGTTGGCCGGGCCTGCCCCGCACGGTGGAGGATCCGTTCGCGGTCGCCGCATGTCTCGATCTGTTCGCGGTGTGTCTTCGTGCCGGGCTGCCGGTGTCGGCGGCGGCGCGGGTCGCCGCGGGCAGTGCACCGGAGTCGCTGGCCGTGCCGCTGACGGCCACCGCCGAACTCCTCGAACTCGGCGCCGACCCCGACCGTGCCTGGGCCGTGACCGAGGGCGTTGCGGCCGGTCGGTTCGCCCGGAGGCGGACCCACGCGAGACCCGCGGTGCACTTCGATGATCTGGCCACTCTCGCGCGACGTTCCGCGCGTTCGGGTTCGGCCCTGTCCCAGGGAGTTTCCGGACTGGCCGACTCGGTACGCCGGCAGGCCCACGACGACGCCCTGGCCCGCGCCGAGCGGGCCGGGGTGATGGTCAGCGGTCCGCTCGGACTGTGCTTCCTGCCCGCGTTCATCTGTCTCGGGATCGTTCCGGTGGTGATCGGACTGGCGACGCGAACACTCGGCGGAATCTGAGGGAGCCGAACGGGCTTCCGCTGCGTCCAAGTATCACGGCCGCAGATCGTCGGTCATCCGAGAGAACAGGAAAGATCATGTCGCCCAGAAGAACTTACCGTTCCGCCCGTGCCTGGCTCGACGAGCAGGCGCTGCGTCTGCTGACCGACGAGAGCGGGATGTCCACGGCCGAATATGCCATCGGCACCATCGCGGCCGCGGCCTTCGGCGCGATCCTCTACACAGTGGTCACCGGTGGTGACATCGTCAGCGCGTTGACCGGGATCATCGACAAGGCCCTGAACACGTCGGTGGGCTGATGATGGCCGGGCTCTGCGGTGACGAGGACGGGATGGCGAGCGTCGAGGGGGCGTATGCGATCGCGGCGATCGTCGTCGTCCTGATCCTCGCTCTCGGCGGGATCGGGGCGGCCATCACCTCGATCAGGTGTACCGACGCCGCCCGCGAGGTGGCCCGGTTGACCGCTGCCGACGACCCCGCCGCCCGCGCCGCCGGGCAGCGGCTGGTCGGCGACCGGGCACGGATCACCGTGAGCGAGAACGACGATCGGATCGTCGTCGAGGTGGCTGATGGCGTGTTGATGCTGCCCGGGCTGACCATGTCGGCTCGGGCGGTGGCCGTCCCTGAGCCGCACGGCTCCGATCAGGTGGTCTTCGCCCCCCGGGTGCAGCCGTGAAGTCCGGGCCGAAGCGGCTCGCCGACGACGAGGCCGGCTTCGCCACCCTTGCCGCGACCGGGGTGATCGTCGCGGTGGTCGCGGTGATCCTCCTGGTCATGGCGTTCGGTGCGGCTGCGCTCGCGCGGCATCGTGCGCAGTCGGCGGCGGACCTGGCCGCGTTGGCCGCCGCGGCCGAGCATGTCGCCGCCGGGCCGGACCCGTGTGCGGTGGCCGTGCGCGTGGCGCGGTGGCAGTCGCCGCCTGCGCGGGTCGTCGACTGCCGGACAGCCGACTCCGATGTGGTGGTGCGTGCCGAGGTCGCGGTGGACCTGGGGCCCTTGGGTGTACGGCGCGCCGAGGCGGTCGCGCGGGCGGGACCGGCGTAGATCGTGATCGATCCGAACAAGATGAGTCATTTGTCCAGACGATTCCGAATCTCCGCCGACCCGCGTTGTGACGATCGCAGACTTCGTTCCTGTGACCGCCCTGAGAGGCGTCACAGACGAGCATCCGTACGGGGGCGGGGCTTGCCTGATCACAGCGAGACAAGGAGCAATCGAAGTGCACATCGCACGTAACCCGCGCCGCCGGAGCGGACTGATGATGGGCCTCGCCGCCGCAGGCGTCACCGCGGCCGTGGCCGCCCCGTTCGCCTCGGCGGCGGCACCGATCGCAGCCGCCGACGCGGCCACCACCGCGGCTGTCACCGCGACGCCGGAACCGTCGCCGATCATGTACTACCAGCAGGTCATCGCCCAGACCCTGGCGAACCTGCAGGAGATCGGCACGACCCTCGACACCCAGGGCGCCACCCCCATCCTCGCGGCGATCCTGGCCAACCAGGCCGGACATGCCGAGGCCATCGGGGCCGCACTCGGCGAGATCGGACCGAACCTCGTCGCCTCCCTGCAGACCGATCTGCCGCGCCACCTCGCGGCGGCGCAGAGTGAACTCGCCGCGGGCAATGTCGACGGGGCCCTGAATCAGGTGTTCATCGCGGTCCTGATGCCCGTCCTGAAGGGGCTCGATCTCTTCGGCGGCACCCTGGCCCCGATCGTCGCGGCACTCTCCGAACCCCTGGAGAATCTCGATGCGGTCGTCAAATGGCAGCTCGCCAACACGATCCTGATCGGCGGGATCGCGCTGATCAGCCCGATCGCCGGTGCCTACGGCGGCCTCGGTGACGGGATCCAGGCACTGATCGACGCGGCCGAGGCCGGTGACGCCGTCTCGGTGGTGAACGCGCTCCTCACCTTCCCGGGCAAGGTCGCGAGCGGCTTCCTCAACGGTGGCACCGGTCCCGACCTCGGCGCGTTCCTCGGCATCGACATCCCGGGATTCACCATCACGTCGGGTGGCCTCCTCGGCGGTGCCGACGGCGGTCCCAACGGGTCGTCGCTGTTCGGCAGCATTCCCGCGCTGCAGTCGCTGCAGCACGACATCGCGGCGATCCTCGACGGTACGTCGCCGTTCAGCCCGCATCCCAAGACGGCGGCCACCAGCAGCACACGATCGATCACGGTGACCCTGCCGACGGCCGAAACGACGGACACGACCACCGCGGTGTCCACTCCGGGCGTCGCCGGGGCCGGGACAGCGGAGGCACCTGCGCCGGAGACCATCACTCCCGCACCGACCACTCCCGCACCGATCACTCCCGCACCGACCACTCCCGCACCGACCACGCCCGAGGCGAGTGCCCCCGGGACGGCCGTTCCCGAGACGGCGACGCCCGACACGACGGAACCGGCGTCGAGCGACTCCGGCGACCCGGCCTGTTCGCCGACCACGGCCCCGAACCCCACGGCCCCGAACCCCACGGCCCCGAACCCCACGGCCCCGAACCCCACGGCCCCGGCCCCCTCGGCCCCGGCCCCCTCGGCCCCGGCCCCCGCGGCCGACGAGGGTGCGGGATCGTCCGCCGCGCCGACGGACCACGGTACGGCCGGGACCGCCGAGACGGCGTCGTCGGGCGGCGCCGCCACCACGGACTGATCTCACCATCCCCCCGCGGGGGCCGGTGGCGCCGACTAGTGTTCGGTCCTCCGGCCCCTGACAGTGGGTGTCCCGACGGCGAGGGCCGCGAAGACGGTGGGAGCGACGTGCTGACGATCATCGACGACGAGGCGAGGCCGCGTGCGCATCGCACCGACCCGATCGTCGGGCGTCGTGCCGAACTCGCGCTGCTCGACGGGTTCATCGTCGCCATCACGGCGGGGGATGCGCCCGTGGTCGGCGTGGTGGGTGCGCCGCTGATCGGGGTCACGACACTGATGACCGGTTGTGCCGCGCGCGCCGACGCCGCAGGGATCACGGTGCTGCGCGCCTCGGGCACGGAGTCCGAGACCGATATCCCCTTCGCCACTCTCCAGGAACTGCTCCTGCCGGTGGTCACGGAACCTGCGGCGCCGACCGCGCTGCGGATCGCGCTGGGCCTCGACGACGGGACCCGGCCGGACGAGGACACCGTCATCGCCGACACGCGGGCGCTTCTCGCCGATCTGGCCGCGACGGCAGGTCTGCTCGTGGTCGTCGACGATCACCACCTCGCCGATCCGTTCTCGTGCAGGGTCATCGCGGCGTGTGCCGGTATCCCCGCGACGGGCATCCTGCTCGGCACGCATGGCGCCGCTCTCGATCCTGCGCCGCCGACCACGACGATCCACCTCGCCCCGCTCGACACCGGATCGGCGGGGATTCTGCTGAGACGACGACACCCCGACATCGCCGATACCGTCGCCGCGCAGGTGATCGGCTGGTCTTCCGGAAATCCTTTGGTGCTCGACGAGATCGCTGATTCCCTCTCGTCCCGGCAACGTGCCGGTACCGGTGACCTGCCGCGTGTACTGCCGATCAGCCGTCGGCTGCGTCGACGTGCACGCGACACCCCACCGCCGGGAAGCACCCACGCGGTGCCCGATCCCGACGGGGCACTCGTGGAGTTCCTGCGTTCACTGGCCCTGCCATCGGGTTCCGGTACGGACGAGGCCAGGCGGTCGCGGATCCTCGACGACTCCCTGGCCTGGGCACGATGCACCGGCGATGAGCAGGACACCCTGATCCGGATCGCGGCGACCGGCGTCGAACCCGGGCGGGCCACAGCACTGGAAGACCATCTCGTGGGTCTCCGCCGGGATCGGCACACAGCGCCCGCCGATGCCGCCGAGATCATCCTGGGGCTGTCGCTTCTCGCCGAGATCAAAGTGGCCGCAGGGAATGTGGACGACGGTGTCGCCCTGCTGCGGGAGGCGGCGACTCGTGCACCCACCTCGGCCCGCCGGGCGCGCCTCATCGGTCGGGCGGTGGGCGTCGCCGCGGTCACCGACGTCGCCCTCGCCGCCGAGCTGATGGAGCACCTGCGCACCGACGACCCGTACTTCGGTCGATCGCTCGTGGCCGCGACCGGCGCCGCCGCCGTCCTCGCCCATGGACCGCGCGGCGACATCGATGCCGCACACCGCATCCTGCACTCGGTGCTCGATCGGCAGCCGGTGGTGCACCACGGCGTGACGCCGTACGCCGGACCGGTGGTCGTCGACGCCCTGCGCGCATTGCGTTGGGCCACATGGCTGGCCCGCCGGCCGGAACGGTGGGACTTCTATCACGCCGCGGTCGAGCGACTCTCGCCCGATTCCCGGCACCCGCTCGACGAGGCGACGGTCGACGGCCGGGTCGACATGGCGCGAATCGATGCGCTGATCCTGCGCCTCGACGATCCGTCGACGCCGCCGGTCGACGTGGTGCTGATCGGCGAAACCGCCTCGGCCGTCGATCATCTCGGTGAGTGTCGGAAAGCGATCGAGGCGATGTCGGATCTTGCGACCCGGCGCGACCTCCCCATGATCAAGATGTGGATCGACCTGCAGCTCTCGCTCGACGACCTGAACCGTGGTGAGTACGCCGCGGTGATCGCCGCGCACGGCGGTGTGCGCCACCGCGACCACGACCCCACGGTCGCCCCCAACATGCTGGGGTGGGCGGCCGACTATCACCTGGCCATCGCACACGCGCGGCGAGGCGAGGTGGACATCGCGATCCGGATTGCGGAATCGACTGCCGCCTGGGCACTTCCGCGCCGGGCCCACACTGTCACCGGGTGTGCCGAACATGTTCTCGCGATCTGTGCAACGGCGCGCGACGATCACGAATCCGCCTACACCCACCTCGCCGCGATCACACCACCGGGAACCTGTCTGGAACCGAGCTGGTGGGCGACAGCCGTCGACTTCGAGATCGTCCATGCGGCCGTACGGACCGGGCGCCGCGACGTGGCACGACGTCACGTGACCGCCATGCAGCGTGGCGGCTATCCGGAGCGATCCGCGCCGGCGCAGATGCTGTATCTGACCTCGTGTGCACTGGTGTCGTCCGGTGCGAGTGCCCATCGATTCTTCGCCGAGGCGCTCGCCGTCCCCGGAACCGAACGCTGGGTGTTCGACCGTGCACGGGTTCAGTTCCTCGCCGGTTCGGCACTGCGCCGCGGTCATGCCCTGGCTCGGTCGAGGCCGCTGCTGGCCGATGCGGCGTCGGCCTTCTCGCGCATCGGTGCCCAGCCGTGGGCCGACTGGGCGCACCGGGAATGGGAGGCCACCGCCGCCACTCGTCGCAAGACATCCACGTCGGGAGCCGACGCCTCGCCGCGACCTCTGACCCCGCGCGAACGACATATCGCCGCACTGGCCGCGGAGGGGCTGAGCAACAAGGACATCGCCGCCCGTCTGGTGATGTCCCCGCGCACCGTCGGCAACCATCTGCATCGGGTGTACGCGAAGCTGACGGTCACGTCGCGGCTGGCTCTCCGTGATGCTCTGGCGCAGCTATCCGATCCTGGGCCGGCCGACTGAGATCGCCCTCGGAGTTCCTCGGGTGCAACAGGTCTCGGAGTGCCGCACGGGATCGGACGCCGAGGACACCGTACACGTGATGCAGGTGGGTGCCCACCGTGCTCGGCGACATCACGAGTTGCGTGGCGATCTCACGGTTGGTGCGCCCCGCGGCGGCCATCTCCGCGATCCGCTGCTGGGTGGCGCCGAGTCGCTCGAACCCGGTACTCGACGCGATACCGGTGAGGACACCCAGGCTGTGCAGTTCGCGGCGTGTCTGTTCGAGCCACGGCCGCGCACCCAGGAGCTGGAAGGTCATGGCGGCCCGGCGCAGCTGGTCGCCGGCGCAGGCCACGGCGGCGGGACCGCTGTCGCGGCGCAGCACCCGAGCAAATGCCAGCCGGACCCGTGCGGTCGTGAACGGCCACCGGTCTCGGTCGGGTCGGGCGAGTGTGTGGGTGAACACCTCGACATCCGACGTGGTGATCGCCAGGGCTCCGAGGAAGAGCATCGTCGAGCGCGCCCGGCGGTAGCCGGGGTCGGAGTCGGGGCCGATGACGGTGCGCCCGGGGGCGTCGAGCATCTCGGTCAGCCGTCGATGCAGGGCCGCGAGATGGTCGCGGGCGTCGCTGCGCTGGGCGGCCTCGGCGAACTCGAGTGCGGTGCGGTCGTCGAATGCGATCAGCTCGCCGTAGTCGGCGTTCCCGGAGAGGCCGGCGAGAAGGCGGTGCGCCCGACGCGGCTGGTCGGCCGCCAGAGCGCCGGCCGCACGGATGTGCACCGACCGGTCTCGGAGCCGCCGAGCACCGCGGGGAGTCGACCATGCCGCGAGGAAGTCGGCGTGTTCGCTTGCTGTGGAGTCGTTTCCGCGATGGGCGTCGAGGACTCCGAGGCCATGGTGCAGCCACGCCTCGGACACCGGATGATGATCGCGATCGGCTCGTAGTGCGAGTCCGTGGGCGGCGATCGACGCGGCGCGATCCCAGTTGCCGTTGTCGATGCCGTCGGCGGTGAGCAGCACTGCCGCATAGATCGCCGATGCCGTCGGATACCGACGAGTCCACAGTCGTTCCAGGCCATCTCGCCACCAGTAGTGGCGCTCGCGCGTGTTGGTGGCGAAGGCGACCCGGATCGTCTGGGCGGGGTCGTCGGTGGAGGCGAGGATGCGCGAGTCCTCCGCCGGCGCACGACCCCCGGCACCCGAGCCGACGGCCGCAGCGGCGATCGTCGCCCACGTCGAGACCCGATCTCCGAGACGGGATACCGTGTCGGAGAACAGGTCCCAGATGTCATCGGACTCGTCCGACGAGGCGACCAGGAACATCACCCAGAGGGCCTCGTCGAGTACCCAGCGGCCCGCGATCCGGTCGTGATCGCGTAGCCCCGCAGCGATCGAGTGGGCCAGTGTGGTCAGCCGCATACCGCTGCCGAGGCCCAGATGCAGGTGTGCCACCTGGGCTTCGAGTGACATCGCGGCGGTCCGGTCGGCAGACAGCGCCTGTCGTAGCAGCAGCGACACCTGGTCGAGGTTGGCGGTCACGTCGGCGGCCACCCCGGCCGCGGCCGCCAGTAGCCGGCCTCGCGTCTCCGGGTCGGTACCGGACTCCACCGCGCCGGCGAGTTCGCTTGCCGCCCGGTCGATGTCGCCCGACCGGAGCTCGGCAAGCGCACGCCGGGTGGCCTCGGTGGGATCGGTCGGCATCTCCGGCGTCCCCGCCTCGGGCCCTGTGTCGGTCAGATGCCAACGGCGGGTGACGATCCGGTCGTCGACCGCGGCGTCGGGGGATGCCGTGGCGAGGATCGCGATCGGCTGGTCGCGGAGTCGGCGGGCGACGCCCACGAGAACGTCGGCGCTGGCCCGGTCGATCAGGTCGAGATCGTTGAGCAGGATGATCGCCGGGCCCATCGGTTCGGCCGCCCGGGCCAGTCCGACCAGCCCACCGATCATGGCCAGGACATCGGGTTCGGCGACATCGGGTTCGGCGGACGCGACGAGTCGTTGCAGCCGTCGGAGCAGGCGAGAGGCGAGATGATCGTCGTCGACGGGCAACGTGATGTGACGGAGCAACGACTGGAGCGCACCGAGTGGGTGGGCGCGGTCGGCGGTGAACCGATGCCGCAGGACCAGGGCTCCGGACCGCCCGGCCCGCGTCAGGATGGCGTCGACGGTGCGGCGCGATTCCCGCGTCGAGGCGCCGACGATCAGCGTCAGTCCCGGCGGCGGGGTGATGGCTTCACGCGTCGTCGCAGACATCCTCGACTCACTGCTCTGTGGACCGAACCCGCTCAGGCTACTCGACGGTAATATCGCCGCGGGCCGGAATCGCCGACTGTGCACCGACCGCGGTGTCCGGGCGCAGCAGTCCGGATGATGTCGTCCGGGCATACGACGATCCTGGGCCCACACCGATCTCGATGCCACGATCGGTGAATGGGTATCGCACTTCGACGGCTTCCGATCGTGCTTCTCGCCGGCGTGGGACTCGCCGGCACCGTGGTCGGCTGCGGCTCGGCGGACACCACCACCACCGGGTCGTCGGTGCCGGTCGTCGTGGTCACCGAGACACACACGGAGACAGTGGGCGCGGCACCGACGCCGGCGACGTCGCCGACCTCGACGAGCCCCCGAGCCGATACCGTCGCCTATGCGGGGGAGTGGGTCGGACACACCCGCAGCATGACGTTGTCGGCGGGTGGGACCGGCACGATGTCGGTGTTCAGCGGTGCCGCCAACGGCGAGCAATGGACGCTCACCTGGGGCATATCCGGCGGCGGCGTCGACATGACGCTGGTGAACCGGACCTCGGTGGTCGGCGACGGTGTATCGGGCTCGATGCACGCCGGGGCGACCTATCACGGCGTGCTCACCGCCGACGCCGCCGGCGTCACGTACATGACCATGACGGGCTTCGGGAACGAGGGCTACGCGGTCACCTGGTGCAACCAGGACCGCTACGGCTATTCGCCGGAATGCGGTGCGTGAGCGCGCACCGCCACCGCCCGGCTGGTCAGGCCGAATCCACCACGATCCGTTTGGGATACACCCGTGTGGAGTGCATGGGTGCGAACCAGACCTGCCCGAAGTGCACGTCGGTGTCACCGCGGTAGGCCAGTTCGAGTCCGCCGCCGGTGGCGGTGCGCACGCGCGGGCGGACGGCCTGGACGAACGGCGCCCAGTGCACCACCTCGCCCTCGGTGAGGAAGCCCCCGGCCGCCGCCCACATCTCACCGGTGTCGTGGTCGGCGGTGGCCAGGTACACCTCGCCGAGCCCGGGGTTGATCCGCGGCCCGACCATGGCGCTCTGCAGATACCACTGTGCGGTGTCGGCGAGGATGTGACCGCCGTGGCGGACGGCGCACCAGGCGTAGTGGATGTCGAGGGCGTCGAGGGGTCGAGGGCCTGTGCCTCGGAGTCGAACACGTCCCACTCGCCGATCGTCGACGGCGTCCGGTCGACGTCCTGGGTCGGTCGGGCGAGCAGGAAGTACACCGGGCGGGCCCGCAGAATCGTCCGTGAGGGGGTCGAGTCTCCGGACAGCCGGTCATGCATCGGACCAGTATTGCCGAAAGTCACCTCGTTCGCGCCGACGCGGTAGTCGATACGCGAGGTGTCGTCCGGAGATCGGATATGCGATCACCTCCAGAGATCGCACCTGCGATCAGGTCTCCGACAGCCACCTCGTGATCGCCGACAGCGTCTCCACGGCTCCCGCCTTGTCCAGGGGGTCGTTGCCGTTGCCGCACTTGGGGGACTGCACGCACGACGGGCAGCCGCTCTCGCATCCGCAGGCGCCGACCGCATCGCGGGTGGCGGAGATCCAGGTGGCGAACTCGGTGTAACCGCGCTCGGCGAAACCGGCTCCACCGAGGTAGCCGTCGTAGACGAACACGGTGGGCAGGCCGGTGTCGGCGTGGCTGTTGGTCGACAGCCCGCCGATGTCCCACCGGTCGCAGGTGGCGATCAGCGGCAGCAGTCCGATCGCCGCGTGCTCGGCGGCATGGAGGGCCCCGGGCAGCCGGGTGGCGTCGATGCCGAGTGCGGCGAGATCGTCGTCGGGCACGGTGTAGAACACCGCGCGGGTGTGCAGGGTGTGGCGCGGCATGTCGAGTTCGACGGCGTCGAGCACCTCCCCCGACAGCAACGTCCGCAGGTAGCCGACCACCTGATGGGTGACGTCGACGTCGGCGAGCGCGACGGTCAGCGGTCCGTGGGTGGTCTGTTCGATGATCTCGGTGATCACCACCTCGGTGGTCTCGCGCGCCGACGTCGTCCAGTCGGGTTCCTCGGGATGGGCCAGGGCCAGACCGTCGTCGAGGTCGAGTTCGTCGACGACGTAGCTGCGGCCCTGGTGGATGTGCACGGCGCCGGGGTGCACGCTCGACGGTGCGCGACCGGAGTCGACGGTGCCGAGCAGTTCGGAGGTGGTCTGGTCGACGATCAGGATCTGCCCGGCGATCCCGCCGCGAATGTCGATGTCGCCGTGTGGGTCCACGCCTGCCGCCGGATACCAGCCGGCCTTCCGCCTCCGCAGCAGGCCCTGGGCGGTGAGTTCGTCGACGGTGTCCCGCGCTCCCCAGGCGTCGATCTCGGCGTCCTGCAACGGGAACTCGGTGGCCGCGCACAGCAGGTGGGGGCCCAGGACATAGGGGTTGCGCGGGTCGAACACCGGGGCCTCGACCGGGGTGTCGAGCAGGGCCGCCGGATGATGCACCAGGTAGGTGTCGAGCGGATCGTCACGGGCCACCAGCACCACCAGGGCGTCACCCGAAGTACGTTGACGTCCAGCACGTCCCGCCTGCTGCCAGAACGACGCGACGGTGCCGGGATATCCGGCGATGATCACCGCGTCGAGACCGCTGATGTCCACGCCGAGTTCGAGGGCGTTGGTGGTGGCCACCCCGACGAGTTCGCCCTCGGAGATCTGCCGTTCGAGTCGCCGGCGATCGTCGGCCAGATATCCGGCGCGGTAGGCGGCCACCTTGTCGACCAGTTCGGGTGCACTGTGTGCCAGGGCCTCTCGCGCGCCGAGCGCGGTGATCTCCACGCCACGCCGGCTCCGGCCGAAGCACAGGGTGCGGGCGCCCTCGATCACGAAATCGGCCAGCAGGCGGGCGGATTCGACGCCGGCGGATCGCCGGACCGGGGCGTCGTTCTCGCCGGTGACCCCGGGTACGAAGTCCGGTTCCCACAGGGCGATGGTCCGTTCGCCGCGCGGGGACCCGTCGTCGGTGACACCGACCGCCGGTTCGCCGATCAGCCGGGTCAGTGCGGCGGCCGGATCGGCGACGGTGGCGCTCGCGGCGATCACGGTGGGATCGGAGCCGCACGCGCGTGCCAGACGCAGCAGACGTCGTAGTACCAGCGCGGTGTGTGCGCCGAACACCCCGCGGTAGTGGTGGCATTCGTCGACGACGATGTATCGGAGGTTGCGCAGGAAACCGCGCCAGTGGCCGCGCGTGGGACCGGCCGCGCCGCCGCCGGCGAAGACCCCGGTGAGGATGCCGATGTGCAGCATGTCCGGGTTGGTGAAGATCCACCGCGAGTGTGTGCGTGCCCAGTGGCGGATCTCCGGATCGGTGTCGCCGTCGTACGCGCACGGTGCCAGATGGGAGAACGCCGATCGGCCGGCGATCAGCGATGTCACCGCACGGATCTGGTCGGCGCCCAAAGCCTTTGTCGGAGCGAGGTACAAGGCGGTGGATCGTTGGTCACGCACCATCGCATCGAGGATCGGCAACTGGTACGCCAGTGATTTTCCGGATGCGGTGCCGGTGGAGATCGCGACATGGTGTCCGGCCGCGGCGTGGTCGGCGGCCTGCGCCTGGTGGACCCACGGACGGTCGATACCGGAATCGATGAACGCCTCGCGGACCGCGTCGTCGACCCATGCCGGCCACTCGGCGAAACGTGCTGTGCGGGTGGGGATGACGGACAGATGCGTGACGGGACCGGAGTCCGTTCCGGTTCCGGCGAGAGATCGGCGGAGAAGGTCGGTGCCAAACGTGTGGGGAATCATCTGGTCGAGGCGGATCAGGGGCGCCGGAGCCCGGAATTTGCTCGCCGGACAGGGATTCGAGACCTGATCGATATGGGCCGTATCTGGCGCGTCATCTCCGCGAATGTTACAGGCAGGGGCATCTGCGGGGGAAATCGCAGTCTTTTCGCGCACGGTGGGACCGTTGACTATCGCTGACGCTCCGAACGTGATTGACTGTCTTCGGCCGCAGCTTCTTCCGGTGCATCGTCACTGCGGTGTGTTGGGGGAATCGGGTTGCAGCCGTGGTACTGAGTTTACCTCCACCGGGTCATCTGAACCGGGGGGAGCTTCTTCGAGGTATGGCGGTCAGACCGGCCACGGTGCGGGGTCACCTCGCACCGTGTCAGATGGAATGTATGTAAAGGAATGCAGTAATGGCACAGGGAACTGTGAAGTGGTTCAACGCGGAGAAGGGCTTCGGCTTCATCGCGCCTGACGAGGGGTCCGACGACGTGTTCGTCCACTATTCCGAGATCCAGGGATCCGGTTTCCGCACCCTCGAAGAAAACCAGCGCGTGGAGTTCGAGGTCGGTCAGGGCACCAAGGGCCCGCAGGCGACCGGCGTTCGCGCCGTCTGAGACTCGCCGACGAGGTAGCCACCCGGCTACTCGATCGAAAACCGCTCCTGACCTGGGTTTCCAGGCCGGGGGCGGTTTTTTGTGTGGAGGGGAAGTAGGGTCGTGGCCGTGGGCCAGTTGGCGTTCTTCTCGGCGGAGACCGATGAGCCGGTGATCGACGACCTCGCCGGTCTCCTGGCCGGCACCGGGCAGTCGGTGAGCACGAAGTCGGGTACCCGCGTCTCGGTCGTCGTCGATGCCCGGTGGCGGGCCGAGGCGATCGTCGCCGAGATCCGTGCGACCGGCCTCGTCGCCGACGTCGCGGTCTCGGAGGAGGGGAGTCCGCTCGCCCGCACCACGGTCGATCACCGCCTCGACGAACTGCATCGTGCCTGGTCGACGGGGGCGGTCAAGACCATGCCGACCGGCTGGGTGCCCACCCCGCGGGCCCTGCGGTTCTGGGCTCTTGCCTCCGGTCGCGGTGATGTCGATCACTATCTTCTGGGCCTCGACCCGCACTGCCCGGACTCCCACGCGCTGCTGTCCACCGCCCTGATGCGGGCCGGCATCGCGCCGACCCTGGTGGGCACCCGCGGCCAGGCGCCGGCATTGCGCGTGGCCGGACGCCGGCGTCTCGATCGTCTCGCCGAGTACGTCGGCGCACCACCGTCGCAGGCGGCGCCGCACCAGTGGCCACGCGAGCACTGGTGACTCGCGCAGACCGCACGATCTGGGCTTGTCCGACGAGAATCCCATCGGTTTTCCCGATCATCATGCAACTCCATCGAGTGTCCTCTGACCAGGGGATCTTCGGTGGCTTTCGGCGTCGCTCCGGGTGATGATCGGCGGGGACCGGGAATTGCGATGTGCAATCGGCACTAATAATGAGGTACAAACCGAACTGACTACACCCGAACCGAGGTCGCCCGGCCCGGTTCAGAAGCGAAGGACCCGCGTTGGCCGAGACCAGCACCACGACCACCTCCAGTGGCAAGGCGATCCGTCGGCTCGTGATCGTCGAGTCGCCCACCAAGGCGCGCAAGATCGCCGGCTACCTCGGGTCGAACTACGTGGTGGAGTCCTCCCGTGGGCACATCCGGGACCTTCCCCGCGGTGCCGCCGATGTCCCGGTCAAGTACAAGGGCCAGCCCTGGGCGCGCCTGGGCGTCAACGTCGACGACAACTTCGAACCGCTCTACGTGGTGTCCCCGGACAAGAAGAGCACCGTCACCGAACTCAAGTCGCTGATGCGCGACGTCGACGAGCTCTACCTCGCCACCGACGGTGACCGCGAGGGGGAGGCCATCGCCTGGCACCTCCTCGAGACGCTCAAGCCCAGGATCCCGGTCAAGCGGATGGTCTTCCACGAGATCACCGAACCGGCCATCCGGGCCGCCGCGGAGAATCCCCGCGACCTCGACATCGACCTCGTCGACGCGCAGGAGACCCGCCGCATCCTCGACCGCCTCTACGGCTACGAGGTGTCGCCGGTGCTGTGGAAGAAGGTGATGCCGAAGCTGTCGGCGGGCCGTGTGCAGTCGGTGGCCACCCGCATCATCGTCCAACGCGAACGTGAGCGGATGGCGTTCGTCTCCGCCGACTACTGGGACATCGACGCGGTGATGGATGTCGGCGCCGATGCCTCCACCACGCCCCGCACCTTCACCTCACGGCTGGTGTCGGTCGACGACGCCCGCGTGGCGACCGGTCGCGACTTCACCCCGCAGGGTGCGCTGAAGAAGACCGACGGCGTCATCGTGCTCGATCGGGCCCGCGCCACCGCCCTGGCATCGGCACTCGACGGTGCGGCGATGACGGTCACCTCGGTGGAGGAGAAGCCATACACCCGGCGCCCCTACGCACCGTTCATGACCTCGACGCTGCAGCAGGAGGCGGGTCGCAAACTGCGCTTCTCGTCGGACCGCACCATGCGCATCGCGCAGCGGCTGTACGAGAACGGCTTCATCACCTACATGCGTACCGACTCCACCACGCTCAGCGAGTCGGCGATCAACGCCGCGCGGGCGCAGGCGCGGGAGCTGTACGGCGACAGCTTCGTTCACCCCACCCCGCGGCAGTACACGCGAAAGGTCAAGAACGCCCAGGAAGCCCACGAGGCGATCCGTCCGGCGGGCGAGACCTTCCGCACTCCCGGTCAGGTGGCCGGCCAGCTCGAGACCGACGAGTTCCGGCTGTACGAACTGATCTGGCAGCGCACGGTGGCCAGCCAGATGGCCGACGCCAAGGGCACCACGCTGAGCCTCCGGATCGGCGGCACCGCCACCTCCGGCGAGACCTGCACGTTCGCCGCGTCGGGTCGCACCATCACCTTCCCCGGCTTCCTGTCGGCCTATGTCGAGACCGTCGACGACCAGGCCGGTGGCCAGGCCGACGACGCCGAGAACCGGCTGCCGGTGCTCACCCAGGGGCAGGCACTGACCGCCACCGACCTCGCCGCCGACGGCCACACCACCAATCCGCCCGCCCGCTACACCGAGGCCTCGCTGGTCAAGGTGCTCGAGGAGCTCGGCATCGGCCGCCCGTCCACCTATGCCTCGATCATCGGCACCATCCAGGACCGCGGCTACGTCATCAAGAAGGGCAACGCGCTGGTCCCGTCGTGGATCGCGTTCGCCGTGGTCGGCCTGCTCGAGGCCTACTTCCAGAGCCTGGTGGACTACGACTTCACCGCCTCCCTCGAGGACGATCTCGACCAGATCGCCAACGGCCGGGAGAACCGCACCCGGTGGCTCACCGAGTTCTACTTCGGTGACGCCGCCCCCGACGCCCAGCACGACGCGGAGATCGCCGGTTCGGAGATCGCCAAGCACGGCGGCCTGAAGAAGCTCGTCGGGGTGAACCTCGAGGAGATCGACGCCCGCGAGGTCAACTCGATCCGTCTGTTCGACGACGAGCAGGGCCGCCCGGTGTACGTCAGGGTCGGCCGGTTCGGGCCGTACCTCGAGCGCAACGTGGCCCAGGGCCCCGACGCCGAACCCGATCTGCAGCGCGCCAACCTGCCCGCGGACATGACCCCCGACGAGCTGACCCTCGCCGTGGCCGAGAAGCTGTTCGCCACGCCGCAAGAAGGGCGCTCGTTGGGTGTCGACCCGGTCAGCGGCAACGAGATCGTCGCCAAGGAGGGCCGCTTCGGACCGTACGTGACCGAGGTGCTGCCGCCGGACGACGAACCCGACACCGACACCGACGACGGCGGTTCCGCCCCGGCGCCGGCCACCATCCCGGCCGGTCCCACCCCGCGTGACGGCGGTGCCGACGCCGACATCGTGCCGCTCGACGACACCCCAGCCGGCACCGGCGCCACGACAACAGCCACCAAGACCGCGACCACCAAGACCGCGACCACCAAGACCGCCGCCACGAAGACGGCGAAGAAGGCCGCGAAGAAGGCGACCGGTCCCAAGCCGCGCACCGGGTCGCTGTTCAAGTCGATGGACATCTCCACGGTCACCCTCGACGAGGCGCTCAAGCTGCTGTCGCTGCCGCGCGTCGTCGGTGTGGACCCGGCCTCGAACGAGGAGATCACCGCGCAGAACGGCCGCTACGGTCCGTACCTGAAGAAGGGCACCGACTCCCGCTCGCTGGCCACCGAGACCCAGATCTTCGAGATCACCCTCGACGAGGCGCTCACGATCTACTCCGAACCCAAGCGTCGCGGCCGGCAGGCCGCCGCCCCGCCGCTGCGTGAACTCGGCAACGACGAGGTCAGCGGTAAGCCGATGGTGATCAAGGACGGCCGGTTCGGTCCGTACGTCACCGACGGTGAGACCAACGCGTCGCTGCGCAAGGGCGACGAGGTCGCCACCATCACCGTCGAGCGGGCGATGGAGTTGCTGGCCGACCGCCGGTCGCGGGGACCGGCCACCAAGAAGGCGACCAAGAAGGCCGCCAAGAAGACCCCGGCGAAGAAGACGGCCACCAAGACCGCGGCGGCGAAGAAGACCGCTGCCAAGAAGACGACCGCCAAGAAGACGACCGCCAAGAAGACGACCGCCAAGAAGACCGCCGCGACCAAGACGACTGCGGCCAAGAAGGCACCGGCGAAGAAGGCACCGGCGAAGAAGACGACGGACTGAGCAGACACCGGACCGAGCCGACGGCGATCGGCCCGGGTTCCCGGCCGCCCGGACCCGATGCCCGAGGGATGACGCCCGGGGGATGACGGGGTCTGCGGGGCGATGACGGGGGCTACGGGATCCGGGGTTACGGGATCTGGGTCGCCAGCCCGAGCGGCCGCGCGAGCAACGTCTCGATGCCGCGGCCGCGCAGTTCCACACCCTCGCCGATCGACCAGTGGGTGGCCTCCTCCTGGGAGGCCAGGAACACCGCCCGAGCCGACCCGAGAACACGGGTGGGCTCGTCCTTGGCGAGTTCGGTCAGCCGGGCGGCCTCGTTCACCGGGTCACCGATCACCGTGTACTCCAGGCGGGCCTCGGCGCCGATGTGCCCGGCGATCGCCTTGCCCGCCGACACCCCGATCCCGATGTCGGTGTCACCGAGCGTGTCGTACAGCTCCTGGCGCAGTTCCCGCGCCGATGCCAGAGCCCGTCCGGCGAAGTCGTCGAGGTCCAGGGGCGCGCCGAAGATCGCCAGCGCCGCATCACCCTGGAACTTGTTGACGAACCCGCCATGGCGGCCGACGACGGCGACCACCACCCGGAAGAACTCGTTGAGCAGGTCCACCACCTCGCGCGGTGGGCGGTTGACCGCCAGCCGCGTCGACCCGACGATGTCGACGAACAGCACGCCGACGTAGCGTTCCTCGCCGCCGAGTTCGGTTCCGATCTCGATCGCCCGGCGGGCGACGTCCTCACCGACGTAACGGCCGAACAGGTTGCGCAGCTGCTGTCGTTCGCGTAGGTCGGTGACCATGTCGTTGAACCCGGCCTGCAGCAGTCCGATGTCGGTGCCGTCGTAGATCTTCACCGACGCGGTGAGATCACCCTCGGACACCTTCGCCTGGGCGCGGCGCAGCTGTTTGATCGGGTCGTTGATCGCGGTCACCACACGGATGATCGCGAGCAGGCTGAAGGCCAGCGCCGACAGTGCCATCCACAGGATCGGACGCATCAGCCCGTCGGCGTCGGTCTGGATGTACCCCAGGCGCTGCATGGTGATCAGGCCGACGATCACCAGCATCGGGGCCACCACGCTGATCACCCAGAACACGGTGATCCGGGTGGTCACGCCGGGGGCGATCGCGCTGTTGGGATTGTTGGCCATCGCCGCGACGGTGATCGGCCGCAGCACCTTCTCGAACTGCAGGAAGCTCAGCACGCAGGTGACGAGCGCACCGATGCAGCTGGCCATCGCGACGATGAACGCATCGCGCACCGACACGGTGAGGTTGACGCAGGTGAACAGCAGGCCGCCCACCACCCACATGCCGACGTTCACCGCCGACAGCAACATCGGCAGTTGCAGGGCCCGTTTGCGGGCGCCCTGGTTGTCCAGGCGGGATCTACGGCGGTGCCAGATCAGGACCGGCAGCGACAGTTGGATGCTGAGGACCGCGCCCACCACCATCGCCACCACCAGATAGGCCGCGAAGATGGCCTGGTTGAGTGCGGTGATCTCGTTGAATCGGAACGAGTCGGACTCGGGCATGCCGAATCGGAGGAACGCGAAGGTGAACAGTGCACCGACGAGATTGGAACGCAGCATGTCCAGGGCGAGGATCGGCCACGGGGTGTGCGCCAGCCAGCGAACAGTGTGCTGGGCCTTGGACAGGCGTGACCGGCGTTCAACCACCCAACCACGGTAGCTGGCTGCTTGCAATTGTTAAACGCGATACGTGCAGGCGGAAGTGTCCGAACTGCGGATTAGGGTGGTCGCTGTGACAAATGTCTTCGATCGGATGATCGGCCAGCAGGCCATCATCGCCGAGCTCGTCGACGCCGCCCGTGCCGCCCGCGGGCTGGCCGACCGGCTCGACGAGTCCGCGGCCGGTGCGGTCTCGATGTTCGCCCCCGCCGCCGACGATGCTCCCGGAGAAGTGGCGGGTGGTGATCTGGAGCAGGAGATCGAGGCTCGCACCCGGGCGTCGATGACCCACGCCTGGCTGTTCACCGGCCCGCCCGGCAGCGGCCGCTCGATCGCCGCGACCTGTTTCGCCGCGGCCCTGCAATGTCAGCATCCGGAGGTCGTGGGTTGTGGTGAGTGCCGCGCCTGCACCACCGTGCTCGCCCGCACCCATGCCGACGTCCGGCACATCGTCCCCGCCGGGCTGAGCCTGTCGGTGGACTCGATGCGCGAGATCGTCCAGCTCGCCGCCCGCCGGCCGGGCACGGGGCGCTGGCAGATCGTCGTCGTCGAGGACGCCGACCGGCTCACCGAGCAGGCCGCGAACGCCTTGCTGAAGGTGGTCGAGGAACCGCCGTCGCGGACGGTGTTCCTGCTGTGCGCGCCGTCGGTCGACCCGGAGGACATCGCGGTGACCCTGCGTTCGCGGTGCCGTCACGTCGCCCTCACCAGTCCTGCGGTCGCCGACATCGAGAGCGTCCTCGTGGAGCGCGACGGCATCGCGCCCGATGCCGCGCGCTGGGCCGCCTCGGTGTGCGGCGGGCACGTCGGCCGCGCCAAGCGGCTGGCCACCGATCCCGACGCCCGCGCCCAGCGTGAGTCGGCGCTGGGCATCGCCCGCGCGGCCACCCGCGACTCCACCGCGTACAAGGCGGCCGAGGATCTGGTGCGGTCCGCCGATGCCGCGGCAAAGGCGATCAGCGCCGCACTCGACGAGGCCGAGACCGAGGAACTCAAGACCGCCCTGGGCGCCGGTGGCACCGGCAAGGGCACCGCCCGGGCGCCCCGCGGCACCGCCGGGGTGCTCAAGGATCTGGAGAAGCGGCAGAAGTCGCGGGCCACCCGTGTCGGCCGCGACGTCCTCGACCGTGCCCTGGTCGATCTCGCCGCCTTGTTCCGTGACGCGCTGGTGGTGTCGATGGGTGCGCAGGTCACCGCCATGCACCCGGACAAGGCCGACGATCTCGTCGGGCCGATGGCCTCCTATGCGGGTCCCGAACAGCTGCTGCAGTGTGTGGAGGCCGTCCTCGACTGCCGAGAGGCCTTGGACGTCAACGTGAAACCGAAGTTCGCCGTCGACGCGATGGTCGCTCGGATCGGCCAGGCGATGCGGACAGGCCAGCGGATCTAGGAGCCTGCGGCCCGCTCCCCACAGGGTTACGAATCGGTAATCCGACAGCAACACCGGACTCCTAACGTGGCGACCCATGGCACCAGTGCAGCCACGCCCCCCGGGTACCGGGCTCGACATCTCAGGTCTCACCAAGACTTTCGGAACACGCACGCTGCGTGGCAGTTCCACCGTGACCGCGTTGTCCGACGTGGACCTGCAGACGTCGGAAGGTGCATTCCTGTCGCTGCTCGGACCGTCGGGATGCGGCAAGTCGACGGTGCTGCGCATCCTGGCCGGCCTCGAGGAACCCACGTCCGGTACCGCGCTGATGAACGGTCGGTCGCCGGCCGATCTGCAACGCAACCACGAACTGGGGATCGCCTTCCAGGACTCGGCGCTGCTGCCGTGGCGGTCGGTGGAGTCCAACATCAAACTGCCGCTGCAGGTGGGCCGCATGCCCGCCGACGACGGCCTCGTCGCCGACCTGATCGAGCTCGTCGGACTCACCGGCTTCGAGAAGGCCAAGCCCGCGATGCTGTCCGGTGGTATGCGCCAACGTGTTTCGATAGCACGCGCGCTGGTCGTGCGGCCGACGGCGCTGCTGCTCGACGAGCCGTTCGGTGCGCTCGACGACATGACGCGGCAGCGTCTGAACATCGAGCTGCTGCGGATCTGGACCGAGAAGCCCGCCACCACCCTCATGGTCACCCACGGCATCGCCGAGGCGGTGTTCCTCTCCGACATCGTCGCGGTGATGAGTCCCCGGCCGGGTCGCGTGGTGGAAGTGGTGCCGATCGATCTGCCGCGTCCGCGGACACCGGAGATGATGCGCACCCCCGAGTTCCACGCCATCCACGACCATCTGTCCGGGTTGCTGTTCGGCACCGCGTCATCGGATCGCCCGGGGTCATCGGATCGCCCGGGGTCATCGGATCGTGCGGGGTCGTCGGATCGCCCGGGGTCATCGGATCGTGCGGGGTCGTCGGATCGTGCGCATGTCGCCGACACGGCGGAGGTCGTGGGTGGGTAGGTTCACCGGTGGACGCTGGGCCGCGGGTGCGGCGGGCATCGTCGGGCTGATCGGCCTGTGGTGGATCGCCGGTGCCCTCCACTGGTTCTCCGGCACCATCCCCACGCCGTGGGCGGTGTTGTCGGCGATCGGTGACCGGGGTATCCAGTTCTACATCGACAACTTCTCGGCCACCATCGAATTGGCGGTCCGCGGATTCCTGTGGGGCAACTGTCTCGCCATCGTGCTGGCGCTGCTGGTGATCCTCATCCCGCCGGTCGAGGGACTGGCGACGCAGCTGGCGATCATCTCCTACTGCACCCCGATCATCGCGGTGGCCCCGATCATCCAGGTGGCCTTCGCGCAGGTGCAGACCATGATCGTGTTCCTCGCGGCGATCTCGGTGTTCTTCACGACGATGATCGGAACGCTGTCGGGGTTGCGGTCCCCGCACAAGGGCAGCCTCGACCTGGTGAAGGTCTACGGCGGTGGCCGCTTTGCGCAGCTGTGGCGGGTGCGGTCGGTGGCCGCACTGCCCAACACCCTGGCGGCGATCAAGATCGCCGCACCCGCCGCCGTCCTCGGCGCGGTACTCGGCGAGTTCCTCGCGATGCCCGAGAAAGGGGCCGGTCCGACGATGATCATCGCGCAGCAGGCGGGCGACATCCCGCAGGTGTGGGCGATCGCCCTGCTGTGCGGTGTGGTTGCGGGTATCGGATACGCGATCGTGGCCGTGGTCGCCCGGTTCGCGACCCGATGGTCCACCGGGATGGCGGTTCTCGGATGACCGTCGGACTCGGGAGTGTGTGGTCGGTGGCCCGATTCCTCGGCTCACTGTTGTTGTCGTTCATCCTGATCCTGGTGATCTGGTGGGCGTTCCTGCTGGCCTTCCCCGACATCGGGCCGATCATCGGCCGTACCCCCGGCGATGTGTTCGCCTACCTGTTCACCGATCCCGATTCTGCGCAGGCCCGCTCGGAGATCTTCGCCGACCTGTGGATCACCTTGAAGGACACCGCGATCGGCTTCGTGTCCGGTATGGTCGCCGCAGTCGTGGTGGCCGCGGTGTTCGTGGTGTCTCGACCTGCGGCACAGACCTTCATGCCCGTCGCGATGCTGCTGCGATCGGTGCCGTTGGTCGCGATGACCCCGCTGATCACCCTGGTCGTCGGACGGGGCGTGGCGGTGGTCGCGGTGATGGGTGGCATCGTGGTGTTCTTCCCGGCGCTGGTACTGATCATGACCGGACTCGCCAACGCGCCCAGCCAACTCGACGACGTGATCAGCGTCTATGGCGGTGGACGCTGGACGGCGTTGCGGCGTGCGGCGATCCCGTCGGCGGTGCCGTCGCTGTTCAGCGCGGCCAAGGTGTCGGTGCCCGGCGCGATCATCGGCGCCACCGTGGCCGAGTGGCTGGGTACCAACAAGGGTTTGGGAGCCACACTGCAGCAAGCACTTCCGGCCGCAGCCTACGACCAGCTGTGGGCATCGGTGCTGGTGATCACGGTTGCCTCGATCATCCTGTACGCCATCGTCGGTGTGCTCGAGACGGTGGTCCTCGCCCAGATGGGGATGCAACAGAGCTGAGAGTTCCGGGGGGACAAGCAGAGTCAGCCGGGCAGCGTCGCCCTCTGGAAGTACCGAAGGATCGCGGCCGCACGGCCATACGAGGAAGGACCTCACCATGTCACAGTCGCCCATGTCTCCGCCGCTCGGAGGGCGCAGCCGCGGATTCGACCGGCGCTCGTTCCTGCGCTACACCCTGATGGCAGGTGGCGCGGCCGGGGCGCTCGGCGTGGCCGGCACGTTGTCGGCGTGCAGCAGTGGCGATTCCGGGAGCAGCGGGGCGGCGTCGACCAACCCCAAGGTGCAGTTGTCGTGGCAGAAGAACATCGAGTTCGCGGGGGAGTACTGGGCCCTCGACAAGGGGTACTACGAGGCCGCCGGTGTCGGCACGCCGGAACTGCTCACCGGCGGCGGCGCGGGTACCGGTGTGGAAACCGGCCTGACCTCGAACAAGGTGTGGATCGGTATGACCGCGCCGCAGCTCACCGCCCCCGTCGTGCTGCAGGGTGCCGCGCTCAAGACAGTGGCCGCGACGTTCCAGAAGAACCCGTTCTGCATCATGTCGCTCGCATCCAACCCGATCGATTCCCCGGAGGCCATGAAGGGCAAGAAGATCGGCGTGCAGGCGTCCAACGAGAACGTCTTCAAGGCGCTGCTCACGGCCAACGGGATGACCGAGTCGGACGTCCAGAAGATCACCGTCCAGTACGACCCCACCCCGCTGACCACCGGTCAGGTCGACGGCTGGGTGGCGTATGTGACCAACGAGCCGATCGAGTTGAAGGACAAGGGGATCGACAACACCAACTTCCTGTTCGCCGACTACAACCTGCCGCTCGTCGCCGAGACCCTGGTGGTCCGGCAGGAGACGATCGACAACGAGCGCGACAAACTCAAGGCATTCCTCAAGGCCGACATCCAGGGCTGGTACGACGCCGTCGCCGACCCGGCCGGGTCCGCGCGCCTCGCCGTCACGACCTACGGCAAGGATCTCGGCCTGAACGAGGCCAACCAGACCGAGCAGGCCACCGCCCAGAACGCCCTCGTCGTCTCCGACGACACCAGGGCCAACGGTCTGCTGACCATCACCGACGAGTTGATCGCGTCGAACATCGAGGCCCTGGCCAAGGCCGGGTACTCGATCAAGCCCGAACAGCTCTTCGACATGTCCCTGATCAAAGAGGTCTACGAGGAGAATCCCGACCTCAAGAAGTAGTGGTTCAATCCGGCCGGCGGGGCCGCCCTATAGTTGTCGGCAGGACTGGCCCCGCAGGCAGGAGTGAGCATGTCGGACTTCATCAAGAAGCTCAAGGAAGACGCGAAGGCGGTCGAGGCCGCGATCGACAACGAGCTCACCGTGCTCGAGGGCGTTCCCGGGTTCGACCCGCTCGCCAAGGACGTCTCGACGGACGACGAGACCGACGGTGACGCGGAAAAGGTGGCCGACGCCGACTGAGCAGGGCTTTCTCGCCGGTCTCCGTGGCTCGCCGACCTCGTGAGCCGAGAGAGCGGGGCGACGCCGCGGCCCGTCTCGGTCGATGTCACCCC
>NZ_JBSFRM010000006.1:64027-72140 GCF_053589235.1 Gordonia sp. NPDC003376
CCGCGTCGATGTCACCCCGCGTCGATGTCACCCCGCGTCGATGTCACCCCGCGTCGATGTCACCCCGCGTCGATGTCACCCCGCGTCGATGTCACCCCGCGTCGATGTCACCTCAGCGCGGTGATTCCCCGGTCACCAGGGGAAGCTCCGGATCGGCGGCCCATGCCGTCATCGATCCGTCGTAGACCGCGACGTCGTCGCGACCTGCGAGGGCCAGGGCATGGGCGACACCGGTCGCCGCGATCCCGCCACCGCAGTAGGTCACCACGGTGCGGTCGGTGTCGAGCAGTCCGGCCTTCTCGAACTCGGCACGCAGGTCGTCGATCGCACGCAGGGCCCCGGTCTCGGCGTCCCGCAGCGTGAAGACCGGAAAGTTGATGCTGCCCGGGATGTGGCCGCGGCGGGCGTAGGTGTCCACCTCACCGCGGTAGGTCGCCTCGTCGAGCACGTTCACCAACAGGGTGTTCGGGTCGTCGAGTGCGGCGGCGATGTCGGCGGTCGAGCGGATCAGCCCCGGCCGATGCTCCCCGACGAAAGTCCTCGCCACCGGTGTCGACTCGGTGTCGGTCACCTCGAGTCCCGCGGCCTTCCAGGCACGCAGGCCGCCGTCGAGCACGGCCACGTCATCGAAGCCCTCCAAGCGCAACTGCCACCAGAGGCGGGTGGCCCAGTATCCGTCGTGCTGGTCGTAGACGACGACGGTGGCACCCTCACCGATCCCGAGGGCACCGGCGGCCGCGGCGAATCGTTCGTGGCCCGGTGCGGTCCACGGCTGGGTGGCGTCGGCGT
The DNA here is from genome assembly GCF_053589235.1 of Gordonia sp. NPDC003376. NCBI lineage: Bacteria > Bacillati > Actinomycetota > Actinomycetes > Mycobacteriales > Gordoniaceae > Gordonia > Gordonia sp. NPDC003376. The sequence goes on from NZ_JBSFRM010000006.1 coordinate 64,817, forward strand.
CGGCGAAGTCGGTCAGCAGGTCGGCGAACACCGCTCCCGGGATGTGTTCGGTGCGGTAGCTGTCGGCTCCCGATCGGGGGACGTAGGGGCCGTCGGTGGGGACGGGAAGGTGGGTCGTGGAATCGACGATCACCAGTGCATCGTCATCGAGATGGTCACGCAGCCAGTCGACATCGACCAACGCGGGCACGGTGGAACTCATTCGGGTCGCCTTTCGGGAAAACGGGGGCCAAGCGGCAGTGCCGATGGTAGGAGCGGACAAAACGTCCACGCACAGAAACCGATCTCACTGCGAGCAACCCTTGTGGGTGATCACGATCCGGGATAGCGATGACGCCGTGCACCGGCCAGTGAGAGCCGGACGTCGTCGTCGGAGAGCTGATCGAAGTGATCGTAGGAGGCGCCGACCCCGTAGAAGTGGGTGACCGACGACGGACACACCACCTCGACCTCGGTGCGCAGGTCCGCGAGGGTGTCGGCGGGGCCGACCGGTACGGCGGCGACGAGTTCCGCGGCGCCGAGCGTGCGCAGCGCCGTGAGTGCCGCTCGCATCGTCGCACCGGTGGCGATGCCGTCGTCGACCACGATCACCGTCTTCCCGCGCACCGGGACCGGCGGACGGTCGGCGCGGTAGGCGAGGTTGCGTCGGCGCAGTTCCACCCGCTCCCGTGCGATCGCGTCGCGTAGGGCCACGGGGTCGATCCTGGCCTTCCGGATCACGTCCTCGTTGCGCACCAGGACGTCGTCGGCGATCGCGGCCGCTGCCAGCTCCGGCCGCCACGGCACCCCGACCTTGCGGACGGTGATCACATCGAGTGGCGCACTGAGGTATTCGGCTACCTGGACGCCCACGGGGACACCGCCACGGGGGAGTGCCAGCACCAGCAGATCGCGGTCGTGGACGGTGAAGCGGTCGAGATTCTGGGCGAGAATCCGACCGGCATGCGCGCGATCCCGAAATCTGATCGGATGCTCAGAAAAGGCGTGACGATGCATGACGGGCTCGCTTCGGTGGATCAGTTTTCACGGTAGCACCGCAGCGTGGCCTGGGGAGCGCGTCAATCGACCATGATCGGCGGAACGGTGTCGCGGAGGTCGAATACCGCGAAGGTCTGATCAGGGCGGTCCCGGGGGACAGCTCACCACCTCGCTCGGAGGCCTTCCGCATGTGACGCCGACTCGCCGAGCCCCCGTACCTGACATCCCGGGTCGGTGCCCCCCGGGCGGTCAACGAGCGATGAGGGAGATCGGCGAGCGTCGGTGTGGCTAGAGCCGATCGTCGTCGGTGTAGATGATCACCCCGCGCAGGTTCCTACCGTCACGCATGTCCTGGTAGCCCTGTTCGACTTGATCGAGCCGATACCGTGTGGTGATCAGGTCATCGAGATTGAGCTTGCCCGCCTGATACATCGACAGCAGCAGCGGAATGTCGTATTGCGGGCTGGCCCCGCCGAAGAGCGCGCCCTTCACCTCGTGCTCGTAGTTCGTCATCAAGAACAAGTTCAGTTTGATGTCCACGAGGCTGTCGGGTCCGAGTCCGGTGACGACCAGCCGACCGCCCTTCTTCAACATCAGCTGGGCGGCGAGGATCATGTCGCCTTCCATGTCCCCAACCGTGAGGATCACCTTGTCGGCGAGTTTGCCCCAGGTCATTTCCGTGACGGGCCCGAGTGCCTCCTCCATCGACGAGAAGGTATGAGTCGCACCGAACTTCTCCGCTGACGCACGCTTGAACGCGACCGGATCGATCGCGACGACACGCTTCGCGCCGGCCGCGACCGCGCCCTGCACAGAGTTGATACCGATCCCGCCGATCCCCACGACGACGACGGTGTCGCCGGGTGCCACCTTGCCGACCTTGGTCGCAGATCCCCATCCGGTGGTGACTCCACATCCAACGAGCGCGGCGACGTCGAGTGGGATGGACTTGTCGATCTTCACCACCGAGTCGGCGTGCACAGTGACGTACGGCGCGAAGGTTCCGAGCAGACACATCTGCACCACATCCTTGCCACGTGCCTGTACTCGCGCGGTACCGTCGGCGATCGAATGAGTGGTGAGCAGGTACTGGCCGTTTTCGCACATGTTGTAGCGGCCGGTTCGACACTCCTCGCACTCGCCGCATGACGGGATGAAGGACAGGACGACGTGATCGCCCTCTTTCACCTTGGTCACTCCGGCGCCGACCTGCTTCACGATGCCGGCGCCCTCATGCCCGCCGAGGACCGGGTAGTCGTGCGTCCAGTCCCCGCGTACGAGATGTTCATCGGAATGGCACAGACCCGAGGCGGCCATCTCCACCATGACCTCTCCGGCTTTGGGTTCTCCGAGCTCGATCTCCTCGACCGACCAGCTTTCGTCCTCGGCCCACAGCACCGCACCCTTGGTCTTCATTCCATCCTACCTTTCATCAGTCCTATCGAATGGTATGACAATTAAAATGAAAACGAGGAGATTTGTGGCTTCTGATCACTCTGCGTGCCGCGCGCTCGCGTAAACGGCACGCCGCGACTACCCGGAAAAGGGGCTTCGACTGTATTCCTCATGCGGACGATCAGGACTCTGAGCGCATCCGGTTGGGTTCATTGGGCGACGAGCCGGTGGAGGTCGACCGGGAGCTCGCTCTGGCAGAGGGCGGCCCACCTGCGGTTGCCCGTGGAGCCGCCCAGGGGAATCGAACCCCTGACCTATTCATTACGAGTGAATTGCTCTACCGACTGAGCTAGGGCGGCGTGCTGCGCGAGGCAGCGCTCACGAGTGTAGCGAGCGTGCGCGCGGGAACCAAAACGGGGTCCACCCCGGGCGGTAGGCGTCGTATCGTCGGAGTATGTCCTCTCCACGCACTCCGGTGAGCGCGGCCACGGCGTCCGACGAGGTCGCCGAACCGTGGCGTGTCATCGCCGACGCCCTGCAGGCCGCCTACCGCACCCGCAACATGGTGACCGGCGGGAAGTTCGTCGCCCGGGTGATCGAGGCGGCAGAAGCCGCCGACCATCACCCCGACGTCGATCTGCGTTACGGCTCAGTCCATTTCACCGTCAGTACGCACAGTTCGCGTCGGCTCACCGCCGCCGACGTCGCCCTGGCGAATGCGATCGCCGGGATCGCCGACGAGATGGGTCTCGAGCCGTTGGCCGCGCCGCCGGCGCGATTCGACGTGGCCATCGACACCGCCGACGCCGAGCGGATCCGGCCGTTCTGGCGGGCAGTGCTCGGCTACCGTGACGACCCGGAACACACCCTGGCCGATCTGACCGACCCGGACGGCATCCTGCCGCCGGTCTGGTTTCAGCAACTGGACTTGCCGCGACCCGAGCGGAGTCGCACCCACGTCGACCTGTGGGTACCGCACGACGTCGTCGCCGACCGCATCCAGGCAGGCCTCGACGCCGGCGGACGACTGGTGACCGACGAGTTCGCGCCGGGCTGGTGGGTGCTCGCCGACGCCGAGGGCAACGAGATCTGCCTGTGCACCTGGCAGGACCGCGAGGAAGACGGGGCCTGACACCACCCTGATATGCACAGGTCAGGGGTGTGGTTCAGGGTGATCAGTCGGAGAACATCGTCTGCGTGAACGTCATCCGATCGCCCCGGTACAGCGAGCGCCGCTGCTCGATGGGGACGTTGTCGACGTCATAGGACAGACGATTGAACAGGAACATCGGTGTGCGCGCGTCGACGTGCAGGAGTGCGGCCTCCCGCGCGTCGGGCAGAGTGGCCTCGATGTTGTCCTCGGTTCGGCCGAACCGGACCCCGCGCCGGCCGAACTCGGCATAGAGCGACGAGGTGACCTCGAAGCCTTCTTCCAGGCCGGGGTAGCGGTAGGCGGGTAGCCGGGTGCGTTCGAGGCCGACGCGGACGTTGCCGGTGGTGAACACACGCTCGAGTTGGATCACCGGATCGCCGACAGCGATCTCCAGATGGTTCGCGAGCGCCGCATCGGCGGTCATGGGTGTCCAGCCCACCAGGATGCGGCGGGCCTCCATACCGCGTTCGCGAGCGGCCTCGGTGTAGGAACCCATCGACAGCGGTTGCAGGATCTTGGGCCCGGCCACCACCGTCATCCGGCCGCGTCGCTCGATCTTGCCGTCGACGAGGAGCTCACGCAGAGCCTGACGGACCGTCTCGCGTGATACCGAGAAACTCTCCGCGAGATCACGCTCTGCCGGAAAAGGATCGCCCTCGACGAGGTCTTCGAGGAGTTCTTCCAGCTGAGATCGGACCACCTGGTGTTTGAGCACGCGTGGTTGCTCGGACAGCGACATGGGGAAATCGTAGCGAGAATTGGTCTAGACCAAATGGAAACCCAGTGTTCATCCGGAGTTCGAAGAATGAACCCGAACGATCGTCTCGGTGCCGCTGGCCTTCCTGGCCGCGCGCAACAGCACCCCGCATCCGGCGGTCCAGGCCGTCGCGCGTGCGGTCATCACGTTCTGCCGTGCCATACCCGATCTGCGTTTGCGGTGCAGTTCGTGCGGGCACTCGGGATCGGTGTGCTGCCCGGAATCCTCGCCCTGGCACTGCATGCCGTCGGGTGTCGAGCGCGCCGTACGCATCGGCTTCGGTGCCCTCGTCGCCGGGTCGACCGTCACGGCGATGGCGGTCCTGGGGGTCACCCCGTGGGCGCTGCTCACCTGGGTGGATCCCGCGTTCGAGGTCTTCGGCCGGAAGATCCCGCCCGATTTCGATGCGCTCGGCGTGGAACTGTTCGACGCCGCGCTGCAGACCGTCGCGATCGCACTGGTCGCCACCGCCGTCGGTCGGTGCTGTCGATCCCGGTGGGAATCCTGCTCGCCCGCACCGTGACTCCGCATCCGGTGGTGTACTGGCTGGCTCGGGAATGGGTTCTCGTCGTCCGGGCGGTCCCTGAACTCATCCTCGCAGTGGTGTTCGTCGCCGCACTGGGGTTGGGTCCGGTCGCCGGTACGTGCGCCTTGGCGATCGGATCCATCGGCTTCCTCGCCACGACGGCAAACTGCGCGTTGCGGTCGCTCCGTAGGCGGCGCCAATACATATACGGCCCGTTGATGATTCAGCCGCGCCTTCTACGGTGATTGAGCCGGGACCGAGCGAAGCGAGGACCCGTGTCGAAATCTCTGCAGCCTACGTCGGATGCGTGACCACCTGCGAAGTGGTTACGCCGGCGAGTTCGGCCGACAGAGGTTTCGACACGACTCGTCGCTACGCTCCTCATCGGCTCAACCACCAACCGCCCGTTGCCGATTGAGCGAGGACCCCCCAACGATGATTGAGCCGGGACCGAGCGAAGCGAGGACCCGAGTCGAAATCTCCGCAGCCTACGTCGGGTGCGTGACCGCCTCCGAGGTGGTTACGCCGGCGAGGTCGGCCGGCAGAGGTTTCGACACGCCTCGTCGCTCCGCTTCTCGTCGGCTCAACCACCAACCGCCTCTTGCCGATTGAGTGGGATAGTCCCGAACGGTGATTGAGCCGGGACCGAGCATCGCGAGGACCCGTGTCGAAATCTCCCCAGCCAACGTCGGATGCGTAACCACCTCCAAGGTGGTCATGTTGGCGAACTCGGCCGCCGGAGGTTTCGACACGCCTCGTCGCTCCGCTCCTCACCGGCTCAACCACCAACCGCCTCTTGCCGATTGAGTGGGATAGTCCCGAACGGTGATTGAGCCGGGACCGAGCGAAGCGAGGACCCGAGTCGAAATCTCCCCAGCCAACGTTGTCCCCAACAACCCCACAGGTGAACCCGAACCCCCACGGTGAACAGTCGACCCACTTTATCCACAAATACTGATCAACTTGACAATTCGACCGCTCTTCGCCTATACGTTCGCTACAATAGAACACATGCAGGGGGAACTGGACACCGTTATCGACACACTCACCAATTGTCGTTTCGACGACGATCAGACCGGGCAGGTCATCTTCGCGGACATGCAGAAACTGGTCACCATACCCAACCTCGTCGACTCACTCACCGCCGCCGGTGCCGGACACCTCGACCGGCTGGGTTTGGCGCAACGGCATGGGCACAAACCGATCGCCTTGTTGATCGAGATGGGCTTCGCGCCAGCCGTCGCAGCCCGGATGCAGCGGATCGGGACCTCGGCGGTGGTGGCGCGGACGTCGAACCATGCTGCCGACGGGGCGATCTCCGGTGAACACGTCGACGCGATCGTGCGCGGACTGAATCAGATCGGACTACGCGCCGGAGAACCACCCGACACCGACACGTGGGCGACCTTTGAGGGAGACCTGTTGGCGCAAGTCCTGTCCGGGGCGACACCGGCCGAGGTGATGGCACGCGCACATCAATTGGGGGACCATCACTCGTCGGATACCGACGGTGGACGACCCGCGAAAGAGGACCGCAACCTGAACGCCCTGGATATCGGGCGCACCGACGATGGACGGGTGTCGGTGTCCGGTTCGCTGGATGTTGTTGTCGGGGAGAAGTTGGCGACGGCGATCGAGAAACTCTCGGCACCCGTCCCGCAGCCGGATGGTTCGACAGACCCACGTGAAGCGCCCCGACGTCGCGCTGACGCCTTGGAGATGGTTGTGGATATGGCCGCCGGTGCCGGGGAACGGTCGGTGACCGCTCTACCGGCAGCGTTGATCACCCTGTCGGTACCTGCGGATGCACCGAACAAAACCGAGTTGGCGTTCGGTGGGTCGATCACCCGCAACACCCTCCTCGAAACGACGTGTGACGGTGTGGTGGTGATGACCATCGTCGACGGCGAACGGGTTCCGTTGGATATGGCGCGGTCGAAACGGTTGTTCACCGCCGGTCAGCGGCGCGCCCTGTTCGAGCGGGATCGGTGTTGCATCAAGTGTGGTGCCCCGGCGTCGCGGACTCAGGCCCATCACATCGCGCATTGGTCGGATGGTGGTGCCACCGACCTCGCGAACGGTTGCCTGTTGTGCACCTCGTGTCATGCCGACGTCCACCACAACGGGTGGGATGTCTACATGGGACCCGACTCCCATCCGTGGCTGATCCCACCCGAGGTGGTGGATCCGCGTCGTCGTCCTATTCCGGCGTACAACCGGCGGTTCGCTGATGAACTGCCGAATGCTGCCTGACTGTCGATAGAGCTTGTGTTCTTTGAGAACTTCATAGAGATAGGGGTGGGTGTCGGAGCCTCCGCTGGTTGCGTTGGTGACGTCGGCCGGCGGGGGTTTCGACACGACTTGTCGACGGCCCGTTGCTGATTGAGCCGGGACCGAGCATCGCGAGGACCCGTGTCGAAATCTCCGCAGCGTGCGTTGGGTGGTGACCGCCTCCGGGGTGGTGGCGCCGGCGAGCTCGGCCGACAGAGGTTTCGACTCGCCTCGTCGCTTCGCT
>NZ_JBSFRM010000006.1:72237-148178 GCF_053589235.1 Gordonia sp. NPDC003376
GCTCCTCGTCGGCTCAACCATCAACGGGCAGTGGCTGATTGAACTGTGGTCGTGGTGGTTGCGTTGGTGACGTCGGCTGTCGGGGGTTTCGACACGCCTCGTCGCTGCGCTCCTCGTCGGCTCAACCATCAACGGGCAGTGGCTGATTGAACTGTGGTCGTGGTGGTTGCGTTGGTGACGTCGGCTGTCGGGGGTTTCGACACGACTTGTCGCTGCGCTCCTCGTCGGCTCAACCATCAACGGCAAGTGGCTGTTTGAGTAGGGATCGGGGTGATCGCTGCGAACCCCGGATACACCGACGCCGCCACCTGCGGGATGTGGCGGCGTCGGCGTCGGATCAGTGGGACCGACGACTAGGAGCACAGCCCTTCGGCCTCGGCGACGGCGGCAACGGCCTGCGCCACGGCCGGTGCGACGCGCTGGTCGAGCGGACTCGGCACGATCTTGTCGGCTGCCAGCTCGTCGGCGACGACGGACAGGATCGCTTCTGCTGCAGCGATCTTCATGCTCTCGGTGATCCGGCGGGCACCGGCGTCGAGGGCTCCCTTGAACACGCCCGGGAAGGCCAGGACATTGTTGATCTGGTTCGGGAAGTCGCTGCGGCCGGTGGCGACGATGGCGGCGTACTTGGCCGCGACCTCCGGGTGGATCTCCGGATCGGGATTCGACAGCGCGAAGACGATGGAGCCCTCGTTCATCGACGCGATCAGCGCCTCGTCGATCTTGCCCGCCGACACCCCGAGGAACACGTCGGCACCCTCGAGCGCCTCGGCCGCCCCGCCGACCAGCCCGCGTGGGTTGGTGCGTGCGGCGAGCTCGTCCTTGAACTCGTTGAGGCCGGCACGGCCGGTCGACACGATGCCCTTGGAATCGAGTACCACCACGTCGGAGACACCGGCGGCGAGAAGGATGTTGGCACATGCCACACCGGCGGCACCGGCACCGGAGATCACGATCCGCAGGCTCGCCAGGTCACGCTCGAGCAGTCGCACCGCACCCTTGAGGGCGGCGAGCACCACGATCGCGGTGCCGTGCTGGTCGTCGTGCATCACCGGACAATCCAGCGCCTCGATGACGCGGCGCTCGATCTCGAAGCAGCGCGGCGCGGAGATGTCCTCGAGGTTGACCGCACCGAAGCTCGGGCGCAGCCGGATCAGCGTCTCGACGATCTCGTCGGGGTCCTTCGTGTCGAGCACGATCGGGATCGAGTTCAGTCCGGCGAAGGTCCGGAACAGCGCCGACTTGCCCTCCATCACGGGCAGCGATGCGCGCGGGCCGATGTCGCCGAGGCCCAGCACGGCCGAGCCGTCGCTGACCACGGCGACCAGACGATCGGTCCAGGTGTACTTGTCGACCAGTGCGGCCTCGCCGTGGATGGCGCGCGACACCTGCGCGACACCGGGGGTGTAGGCGATCGACAGGTCACGCTGGGTCTCGATCGGGGAGCGCAGCTCCACCGAGAGTTTGCCGCCGGCGTGTGCCATGAAGATCTCTTCGTCGGTGATCGGCTGATCGGCGATCGCCGGCTCCACGAGTCCCTGGTCCTGGGTCACGTCGTTCTCCGTGCTCGTCACGGTGTTCCTCCTCAAGTGGCGGCGCCTCCCGGCGGCCGCTCGTGATCCGGATCAGCGCCCTTGATGATCCGTTGGTGTGGGGGTCGTACGCGGCGTCGGCCAGGGTGTGGCTGTCGCCGGTGTGCGAGTGCCCACGCCCCGGGGCGGATGTCGCCGGGGCGAGGATTGCCTGACAGTCTCTCACCTCCGGGTGTCGGCTCGATCACAGTGGTCCACTGAATGGATCGTGATGCTTGTCCCGGCGACCGTCGACGCCCGGAACGCGTCTAGTATTCAACTTGTGTCTATGTTGAATGCAAGTGGTGTCTCGGCTGCCGATCGTGTCTATGGCGAGGTCAAAGAGCTCATCTTGACCAACGAGATCCCGGGTGGAGCGCTGATCAGCGAGGGTGAGATCGCTCAGCGCTGCGCGGTCAGCCGCACGCCGGTGCGCGAGGCCTTCCTCCGACTACAGGCCGAGGGCTGGATGCGGCTGTATCCCAAACGTGGTGCGCTGGTGGTACCGGTGACCGATCGAGAGGCGCGGGACGTCGTCGGGGCCCGCCGTCTCCTCGAGGGGCACGCCGTCCGCACCGTCGTCGGCGCGCCCGCGGGCCTTACCGCTTTGACCAGCGGGCTGCGCCGCAACCTCGCCGACCACCGCGACGTCCACGTCGACGACATCGCCCGTTTCTCCCGGGTCGACGCGGAATTCCACCAGCTCATCGTGGCCGCCGGCGACAACGAGGTGCTGTCCGGCTTCTACACCGGCCTCGGCGAACGACACCGACGCATGACCACCGCCAGCGTGCACCGCGATCCGACGATCACCGACCGCATCCTCGCCGACCACGCCGAACTGCTGAGCCGGATCGAACAGTGCGACGCCGTCGGATTCGACGCCGTGCTCGAACGCCACCTGGCCACTGTTCACGACATCCCCGGAGCTACCCGATGAGCACCGCCACCACCGAGATCGACCCCACCCCGACGCCGTCGGCACCCGCTCGGGCGACCTGGCCTGCGGTGGCCCTGGCGGTGTTCGCGTCGGCGTGGGGTGGCAACGAGTTCACCCCGCTGCTGGTGATGTACCGGCACACCGGCAACTTCTCCGCCGTCCTCGTCGACACCCTGCTGTTCCTCTACGTGCTCGGCATCGTCCCGGCGCTGCTGATCGGTGGTCCGCTGTCGGACCGGATCGGCCGCCGGCCGCTGATGCTGCCCGCACCCATCATCGCCGCCGCCGGATCGGTGCTGCTGGCCCTCGGCTCCGACACCATCGCATTGCTCGTCGTCGGCCGGGTCCTGTCCGGGATCGCCCTGGGCCTGTCGATGGCGGTCGGTGGCAGTTGGATCACCGAACTGAGCATCCGCGACGGCGACAAGGCCGCGGCCGGGGCCAAACGTGGTGCGATGAGTCTGACCGCCGGATTCGGTGTCGGTGCCGGTGTCGCTGCGGTCCTGGCGCAGTGGGCGCCGTGGCCGACGGTCCTGTCCTACCTGGTCAACATCGTCATCGCCGTTGTGGCCGTGGTCCTGATCCTGCGGGTGCCCGAGACGCGGCCGCGCGCGACCGACCCGGGCCGCCTGATCGACGACCTGAGGATCCCCTCCGCGCGGCACCGCCGCTTCCTCACCGTCGTCCTGCCGGTCGCACCCTGGGTGTTCGGCGCCTGCGCCTGCGCCTACGCGATCATCCCGGCGCTGATGTCGGCGCGCACTGCCGGGGCACCCATCGCCTTCGCAGGCCTGTGCTGTGTGGTGGGGCTGACCGCCGGATTCGGCATCCAGTCGGTCGGCCGTCGCATCGACCGTCCGGACGGCAACCGCGGCGTCGTCGTCGCCCTGATCACCCTCGCCGTCGGCATGGCCCTCGCCGCCGTCGCCGCCCACCTGCTGACCATCTGGATGTCCCTGATCGCCGCGGCCGTGCTCGGCTGCGGGTACGGCATGGCGATGATCTCCGGTCTGCTGGAGGTGCAGCGCATCGCCGGGTCCACCGGCAACGACGACCTCGCCGGCCTGACCGCGGTCTTCTACGGCGTCACCTACCTGGGCTTCGCGGTCCCGGCGGTCCTCGCATGGATCGCCGCCCGGTTCACCACCGTCACCTATGCCGAGATGTTCGGCTTCGGGATCGTCGCCGCGCTGGTGTGCCTGCTGATCACCTTCGCCGGCCATCGCCGCGACCGGGCCGGGGTCCCGCGGCGCGACGGGTCCTAGCGCACGGCCCGTTCCTGTACCGGGTCGATCAGCCGGGCGGCCACATCGTCGGCGGTCCGGGTACCCCAGCGGGTGGTCGAGATGATGCCCAGCGCCAGGATCACTGCGGCCAGGACCACCACCATCACCCACATCGGGTGCATCGCGTCGGCGAAGTCGGCGCCCAGCGTGGCCTCCGCCGACGCGCCGGTGACACTGCCGGCCAGGGCGACACCGATACTCACCCCGACCTGGCGGCTGGTGGATGCGATCGCCGACGCGGCGCCGGCCCGCGCACGGGGCATGCCACTCACCGCGGAGTTGGTGATCGGGGCGTTGACCACGCCGAATCCGATACCGAACAGGGCGAACGCCACACCGAGCAGCACCAGTGAGGTGTCGGCGTCGACGCCGAGCATCAGCGCACCGCTGGCGATCAGCATCACCCCCGACACCGTCAGCGACGGCCGTGGACCGTAGCGTCCGACCGCCGCCCCCGACAACGGGGAGCCGATCATGGTGGCGACGGCCAGCGGCAGGAACAGTGCACCGGTCTCGATGGCGGTCAGGCCGCGGACCGACTGCAGGTAGATCGACATCAGGAACAGGAACGCGCCATAGGCGGCGAACGCGCTGACCGCGATCAGCGTTGCCGACGAGAACGGCACGCTGCCGAAGAACCGCAGGTCGATGAACGGATCGGGATGTCGGCGCTCCCACACCAGAAAGCCGGTCAACGACAGCACCGCCACGGTGAACACGATCAGCGTGACCGGCGACGACCAGCCGTGCTCGGGGCCCTCGATCAGCCCGTAGACGAGGGAGGCGAGGGTGAGGATCGCGAGGGCCTGGCCGATCGGGTCCAGCGTGCGCACCACCGGTGAGCGTGACTCGGGCACGAAGACCGCCGTCAGCGCGATGGCGATCGCACACACCGGGAGGTTGATCCAGAACACGGCCTGCCAGGAGATCAGATCGATCAGCAGGCCGCCGACCATGGGTCCCACGGCCATCGAGATGCCCACCACGGCGCCCCACATGCCGATCGCACGGGCCCGCTCGCGCGGGTCGACGAACACCTGCGTGATGATCGACATGGCCACCGGGTTGAGCATCGACCCGCCGATCGCCTGCACGGCGCGCGCGGCGATCAGGAAGCCGATGGTGGGGGCGAGCGAACACAGCAATGATCCGAGCGCGAACACCGCCAAACCGATCTGGAACAGGCGTTTGCGGCCATAGCGGTCGGCGGTGGCACCGGACAGCATCAGCAGGCTCGCCAGCACCAGCGTGTAGACGTCGATCACCCATTGCAGATCCGACACCGAACCGCTCAGATCCGACCGGATCGACGGTAGGGCGACGTTGACGATGGTGGCATCCATCGACACGATCAGCAGGCTCAGACAGCATGTCGCCAGGATGATCGCCTTGCGGCGAGGAGTCGGCGTGGCCATCTGGCACGGGGTTGGCACAGACGGATCGGCGATCGGCACCGCCCAATCCTACGGACGGTGTCACGGCTTCGGTAACGTCCACCATCGAAAGCAGAAGGGGGCTCGATGCTTCTCGGTGCATGGGTGTGCGTGGTGACCGCGTTGCTATTGGTGATCCCGGGGGCCGCGATCGGCCGCCGGATGTCGTTGTCGTGGCCGGTGGCGCTGGTCGCCGGTCCATCGCTGACGTTGGCGGTGGTCGGAATCGCGACGGTGATCTACGGTGCGATCGGGTTCGAGTGGAACCTCCTCACCGCGCTGCTGGCGTGGGTGGGTGCGTTCGCCCTCGCCTGGGTCTACCATGCCGGGATCCGACGCTGGATCGACCCGAAACCCCTTGCGGCCGAACCGGACACATCCGACGATCCGCCCCTTGATCCACGTTCTGCCTGCATCGCGGCGCTGGGTGTGGTGGTCGGCGGGGTGATCATCGCCGTCACGAGTATCCGGCCGCTGGTGATCACCGCCCCCGGTGGACTGGACAACATCCCCCAGATCTGGGATGCGCTGTGGCATGCCGGTTCTCTGCGCTGGATACACGAGACCGGTGTCGGGTCGTCGCTGCGCATGGGCGAGCTGATGAACTACGACACCCACGGCTTCAACTACTACCCCAACACGTGGCATGCCCTGGGTGCCCTCGAATTCGACCTGACGGGCGCGAACACCGTCGAGCTCTACAACACGTATTCGCCTGCGACCCTGGCGGTGACCGTTCCCCTCGGGGTGGCGGCCCTGGCGTATTGGTGTGCCCGGCACCGATTCTCGACCGCCACCTCGGCCTGGACCGCAGGCCTCGCCGCCGCGATCGCCGCACTGTTCCCGTCCCTGCCGTACGTGGAGGTGTCGCTGACGTCGGTGCCCAACGCGGTGGGCGTGTCCCTCGCACCGGTGGCCGCGGTGCTGACGATCTCCGCGGTCGGTGACCGCCGGCGTATTCTGCCCGCCGCGCTCGCGATCGCCGGCGTCACCACAACCCATCCGTCGGGCCTGGTCCTGGTCGCCGTCATCGTCGGATTGTGGTGGCTCGTGCAGGCACTGTGGCGACCGGTGCACAGTCGTGTCGCCGACTTCGGCTCCCTGGCACTCATCGGTGTCGTCGCACTGGCCGCGATCATCCCGGTGATCTACGGCACGATGCGCATCGCCGACAACAACGAGCTGTCGGGGTTCGAGTTCCGCGACGAGACCGCCGGCGTGGGAAAGGCTGTGTCGCAGGCACTGTTCAACGCCACGGTGCCGATCAGCGAGCATCGGGTCTGGTGGCTGGTGGGGCTCGCCGCGCTCGGTCTGCTGGTGATGATCTGGGTCCGCTGCTGGGCTGCGATCGCCGCCTGGGCGGTGTTCGTGCTGCTCACCGCCAACTCGGTGGTCGCATTGGGCCCGTTGTCGGGGCCGCTGGGGACGGTCGGCGGCTACTTCTACAACTCGGGGCATCGACTGACTTTCGTCACCGCGATGTTCTCGGCGGCCGCCGCCGGCCTGGCGGTCGGTGTCGCCGGGGTATGGGTGGCAGACCGGGTCCCCACTGCCCGGTCGTGGACCCGGCCCGTGGTGTTCGTCGTCCTGCTCGCCCTCGTCGCCGGCGCCGGGGTGTGGCGGTATCCGTCGGACGCCGTGATCGCCACCAAGAATCGGCACGAGACCCGGATCGGTCCCGACGACCTCGCCGCCTACGCCTGGCTGGAACGGCAGCCGGGCGCTCGGGACGCGCTGATCATGAACAACCTGGACCAGGGAACGGGGTGGATCTATCCGGTCACCGGACTCACCCCGATGTTCCCGTTCTATCGCGCCAATGATTTCTCCGACCGTCAGCGTGACCTGTTCTGGGGTGTGGACCGGATCGGCGCCGACCCACGCATCGACCAGATCGTGCGGGACATGAACGTGCAGTACGTGATCGACTCACCACCGAGCTATTGGGAGTTCCAGCGCGGTGTACCGGATCCGGCACACGGCCGTCAGGGCGATCCGTTCCTCGCGTTGCGCCACCACGGTGCCCCCGGCCTCACCGAGGTCTTCCGACAGGGCTCGGCGACGGTGTATCGGGTGACCCTGCCCGAGTCGGCGCCACCTGCCGGGTGATCTCGACGGGTCGGCCGGCCTCACGCCCGGAGGGAGGCGCTGTCGAGTGCGTGTCTGAACACCTCGATCGCGCCTGCCACTGCTTCGCCCTCGGGCTCGGCGATCACGCCGGGGTCCCGTGAGTATGCGAAGCGCATGACCGCACTCGCCAGCAGGAGGAGCGCGCGTGCCGCGTCGGCGGCTTCCCCGGAGTTGTTGCCGCGCTTCGAGAAGTGCTCGGTGAGTACCCCTTCCACGAGGTTCTCGGCCGCGGTCGTGTGTTGTTGCAGCCGGGAGCGGAGCTCGGGAAAACCGGCGAGCAGTTCGCGGAACTCGCCGAGTTCGGTGCGGTCGATCTCGCGCGTGGTCTGGATGATCGCGCTGATGAGTCGCAGGGTTCGGGTGAACTGGTCGGTTCCCGAGGTGTCGTCGAAGAACTCGGCCAGCGCCGCATCCGGGATCACCGGTGCGGTGGTACCGAGGATCGCGTCTTCTTTGGTGGCGTAGTAGTTGAAGAATGTGCGCCGGGAGACACCTGCGCGCTCGGTGATCGCATCGATCGTGACACTGGTGAGGTCGCCTTCACGAACGAGCGAAATCGAGGCATCGTGCAGTGCCTTCAAGGTTTCGAGGCGACGTCGCTCTCGGAGGTCCGGTCTGGTTTGCATGAGTGTATCCTATGCACTGGGTGCAACGAGCTTGAGGATGCCACCGATCACCGTCGGTCATCCCCGGTGCGCGAGCACTTGCAGGCCGAAGACGAGGACGCCGAGCACGGCTTCTCCGCCGAGGACGAGGAGTCGTTGCCACCACGGCAGCCTGATCCGACGGGCCGCCACCCAGCCGAACCCGATGAGCGCCAGGAGCAGTGCGCCTGCGGATGCCCGCAAGGCGATCTCGGTATCCCATGCGCCGAGATGGGAGGCCAGCAGGAAGATCATGGGCACCACGATCGCACTGAGTGCGCTTGCGCTGACGGCGGCGGCGTGGCCGAATTCGGCCCGCGTGAGCATGCGCTCGTGCACGAGGAGGTGGGAGATCACATCGGCGACGAAGACGGCGACGACGGTGCCGAGGGCCGTCACCCCGAGTGTGCCGATGGTGCCGAGTGCGGTGACGTGGCCGTGGGCGAGTAGTGACACCGTCACGGCCAATGCCGTGAACGTGACGTAGATGCGCTCCTTGAGGTGGGCCGCGCGGGCTTCGCGGCTGCTCTCGGTCATCACACGGCGCTTCTCGGCGCACCTACCCACATGGCCCGGGCCCGACCGGGATCATGCGGGCAGGTGGGGCCCAGATCTGTTCTGCGGCTCACGATTTCCGAGACTGCTCGGCGGCCCGATCGCTCGCGGCGCCGACCGCATCGGACTCTCCGGTCAGGTCCATCGGCGCGAGTTGACCCTCGGCGAGCGCTTCCGCGGGGATCTCCCGGTCGACATTGGTGGCGAGTTCCTTCTCCTCCACGAAGCACAGCACGATCAGCGCGATCACGGCCAGTATCACCAGGAAGAGATAGATCGGGAGTAGTGCCTCGTTGTAGGACTCGACGACCAGACCGCGGGTCGGCTCGGGCAGACCGTTCACGATGCCCGGGGTCAAGGAGTTCACGCTGCCCTCGGTGCCGGCTCCGACGCCGCCCAGCTTGTCGGTGATGAGACGGGTCAGGTTGGTCGCGAAGATCGAGCCGACCACAGCCGAGCCGACCGTGGCGCCGACCTGGCGGAAGTAGTTGTTCCCGGCGGTCGCGGTGCCGACGATGCTCGCGGGGAACGAGTTCTGCACGATCAGCGTGAGCAACTGCTGGGCGAGTCCGATGCCGATGCCCATGATGCCCAGGTACGTGCACATGACCCAGGTCGGGGTGTCCACCGCCATGGTCGACAGCAGGAACAGCCCGATGCCCATGACGGCGGCGCCGATGATGGGAAACATCTTGTACCTGCCGGTGCGCGACACCGCCGCACCAGACCCGACCGAGGCGACGAGCAGGCCGGCCATCATCGGCATCATCAGCAGGCCCGCGACGGTCGCGTTCACGCCGGTGACCATCTGGATATAGGTGGGCATGTAGCTGATGACGCCGAACATGGCGATGCCTATGAGCAGCGCGGCGATCGTGGCGAGCGTGAAGTTGCGATCCTTGAAGAACGACATCGGGATCACCGGATCGGTCGCACGCAGCTCGGTGAACACGAACGCGGCAGCGAGCACCACTGCGGCGACCACGAGGCCGATGATCTGCGGTGAGTTCCACTCGTAGGTGCCGCCGCCCCACGTACACACCAGCACGACCGCAGTGGTGGCGGCGGCGACCAGGGTCATACCGAGGTAGTCGATGGACAGACGCCCGGAACGCTCGGGCTTCGGCAGCTTCAGGAAGAGTCCCGCGGCCAGCGCGGCGAGAATGCCGAGGGGAACGTTGATCCAGAACACCCAGCGCCAGCCCGGACCCTCCGTGAACCATCCACCGAGCAGCGGGCCCGCGACCGAGGAGACAGCGAAGACCGCACCCATGATGCCCATGTACTTGCCGCGCTCGCGCGCGGGGACGACATCGGCGATCGCCGCCTGCGAGAGGATCATCAGCCCGCCGCCACCCAGGCCCTGGATGGCGCGGCCGACGATCAGCCAGTTGAAGGTGCCTGCGAGTGCGCCGATGACCGAACCTGCCACGAACAACAAGATCGCGGCGATGAGCACGGGCCTGCGGCCGAGTAGGTCGCTGATCTTGCCATAGACGGGCATCATGATCGTGCTCGCCAGGATGTAGACGGTGACGACCCAGGCCATGTGTTCGACGCCGTCGAGTTCACCGATGATGGTCGGCAGTGCCGTCGACAGGACGGTCTGGTTGAGCGATGCCAGCAGCATCGTCACCAGCAGGCCGCCGAACAGCAGGATGACATTCGTTGATTTCTCCGGAGGATCGATGTGCTCCGGAGCGTCGAGCGAGTCGGACATCAGACTTCTTTCACGAGATGAGGCGGTGCGCCCGCTGGGGGTGGTGATCGCGGGGCTCAGGGGAGGAATATCGACCGCGCAACTGTTGCACTAGTGCAGATCATACACCTATGCATGTTGTTCCTGGAAGTGGCCGGCCTCCGGGAGTTGCGGGGGTTGACTACTTATAAACATATGTTATTAGATGTGTTGGGCAGCATAGTCACGATCATCAGTGATCTAACGCACCCAAGGGGTGTCGGTCGGTTACACGCCGAATCGGTCCAGTGTGACCTCCGCAGGCGGTGGCTGAATCCGCCATCCCGGGCCGGCCGAAACGAACGAATCCGGAGTACGAGTTGAACGATCACGACGCTTCTGAAGCACGATGCCCATTTTCGGGCGCATCCCCTTTGTCGCAGCAACCGGCAGAGCCGCCCGCATACGACGTCGACTACTACGGCGACGACGTCATCCTGGATCCCTATCCGCACTACCGCGCCATGCGCGACCTGGGGCCGGTCGTTGCGTTACCGCAGGTCGGAACGTACGCGGTCACCCGCTACGACGACATTCGCGAGGTCCTGCGGGAGTGGGAGACCTACTCCTCGGCTCAAGGGGTGGCGGGTGACGAGGCGGCCTGCGCCTACTCGCGGGGGAACACACTGCAGTCGGATCCGCCACGACACGATGTACTGCGCTCCAAGCTCATCGGCCCATTGCTGCCCGGAGCTCTCGAACAGGTTCGACCCCGGATTCAGAGAACAGCGGATGATCTGGTCGAGAAGCTCTTGGTGGAAGGCGGTTTCGACGGCATGGACGATTTCGCGCGGGTCCTCCCCCTGACCATCGTTCGCGAGCTCGTCGGACTGCCCGACGAGGGACGGGACAGCATGTTGTCCTGGGCGAGTGCGGCATTCGACCTTCTCGGGGCACAGAACGAACGCGGCAAGCGAGCCAAGGGCGTCATCATGGGAATGCAACAGTGGATTGCGACCCACACGAGCGCTGATCGACTGCGTGAGGGAAGTTGGACGGCGCGGATTCGCGAGATGGAGGCGCGCGGAGAAGTCGACGCGGACATGACACCGCATCTGATCCTCGCCTACATCGGGCCCAGTCTCGACACGACGATCTCCGCGACCGGGGAATTGTTGTATCAACTGGGCCGGAATCCGCACGAGTGGGAGAAACTCCGAAACGATCCATCACTCGTCGGCAGCGCGGTACAGGAGGCCGTGCGAATGTGCACTCCGATTCGATCCTTCACCCGAAAGGTCGTCAAGGACACCGAACTCGCGGGAACACGTCTGGCCGAAGGATCGCGTGTCACGTTGATGTTCGCATCCGCCAATCGTGACGGGCGCAAGTATGTCGATCCCGACGAATTCCACGTCGACCGGAACCCGCACGACCATCTCGGTTTCGGCCACGGAATTCATATGTGCGCGGGAATGCATCTGGCTCGTCTCGAGATGGAATGCTTGCTGCGGGCGATGATTCCGCGCGTTGGCAGGATCGAGGTCGGCGAGCCGCGGATCGCCGTCAACAACACGATCCGCGCGTTCGAGACGCTGCCGACACGGTTCCACGCGAACCCGGATCACGGGATACCCCGGCCGGTTGTGACGGGCACGGTCGTGGCAGGCGCCGGACCATCCATCGGCACCGGTGTGTTCGAGGTGAGAATTGTGGAGAGGACCCCTGTCGCAGTGGGGGTTCTGGCGTTCGGGTTCGAGCGCGTCGACGGGGGCGCCTTGCCGGACTTCGAGCCGGGAGCACACATCGACGTCGAGGTCCGTCCGGGCACGGTGCGCCAATATTCACTGTGTGGCGACATCGGCGACACCGAACGGTACCGGATCGCGGTCAAGCTCGAGGCGGAGTCCAGGGGAGGGTCCGCATCACTTCATCGCGACCTGCAGATCGGTGACACACTCACGGTGTCGAAGCCGAGAAATCTCTTTCGGCTCGATGAGGAGGGACCTCGCCCGGTTCTGTTCGCAGCGGGGATCGGGATCACCCCGATTCTTCCGATGGTGCGGCGACTGTACGAGCGTGGCGCCGATTTCGTCCTGCATTACTCGGCCCGCAGCCGTGAGCACGCGGCGTTCATCGACGAGTTGTCGGTGCCGGGCCTCACAGACCATGTGCGGATGCACATCTCAGAGGGTGATGTGCGGATGCACATCTCAGAGGGTGATGTGCGGATGCACATCTCCGACGGTCCGGGCGGAGGTCGACTGGATATCCGTGCCGCGCTGGAACAACTGGGACGCGAGTCGACGATCTATGTGTGCGGGCCCGGTGATTTCACCGAGGCCGTGATGTCCGAGGCCACCGATCTCGGGTGGGACGAAGACCGGATGGTGGTCGAGCGATTCACGGCGAACTCGTCGTCGACCGACACTCCCTTCACCCTGATGGCCGCGCGAAGCGGACGGTCGATCGAGGTTCCCAGTGGGCTCACTGCGCTCGAGGCGCTCGAACGGGCCGGAATACCGGCCCCGTCCTCGTGCCGCGCCGGTGTGTGTGCGACCTGCCTCACTCGCGTCGTGGACGGGATCCCCGACCACCGCGACCTGGTCCAGACCGACGCGGAGAAGATGACGGACGCCCGGATGGCCCTCTGCTGTTCGCGCTCACTCACACCCGAACTCGTCCTCGACATCTGACCCTCGACATCTACCCGCGCGACACCCACCCGTCCCCCGACAGCTCAGTCCGGATAGCCGGTCGGGTTGTTCGACTGCCAGCGCCAGGTGTCAGCGCACATGTCGTCGATGGTCTTGGTTGCATACCAACCCAATTCGGTGTTCGCCCGGGTGGGGTCGGCGTAGGATGCGGCGATGTCGCCGGCGCGGCGCGGCGCGATCTGATAGGGGATCTCCCGACCACTGGCACGCTCGAAGGCCTTGATCACCTCGAGCACCGACACGCCCGTGCCGGTACCGAGATTCCACACCGACAACCCGGGGTCGACGGCGGTGAGCCGCTCCAGCGCCGCGACGTGTCCGGCGGCGAGGTCGTCGACGTGGATGTAGTCACGCACGCCGGTCCCGTCGGGGGTGGGGTAGTCGCTACCGAACACCGACAACGACTCCCGGCGCCCCACGGCGACCTGCGCGACGAAGGGCATGAGGTTGTTGGGGATCCCGCTGGGGTCCTCACCGATCTGTCCGCTCGGGTGCGCGCCGACCGGGTTGAAGTAGCGCAGGGCGGCGATCCGCCAGGTGTCGTCACTGGCGGCGACGTCCCGCAGCACCTGCTCGATCATCACCTTGGTCCAGCCGTACGGGTTGGTCGCCGACGTCGGGGAGTCCTCGGTCATCGGGAGCACCGGCTCGGCCCCGTACACCGTCGCCGACGACGAGAACACCAGTGTGTGCACGTCGTGGCGGCGCATGGCCCGCAGCAGGGAGAAGGTGCTGTCGAGGTTGTTCTGGTAGTACTCGAGCGGTTTGGCCACCGACTCGCCGACGGCCTTGAACCCGGCGAAGTGGATCACCGCGTCGATCTGCTCGTGCGCGAAGACCTGCTCGGTCTTGTCGACGTCGGCGAGGTCGACGACGTGTACCGGGATCCGGGTCCCGGTCAGTCCCTCGAGCCGCGCGATCACCGTCGGCTTGGAATTGCTGAAATCGTCGATCACCACCACGTCGTGTCCGGCCTGCACCAGCCTGATCACGGTGTGCGATCCGATGTATCCGGCTCCACCACTCACGAGTACCCGCATACCGACCACGGTATTCGCCCGGTCTGAACGGTTCCTGTCGGGGACCTGTGGGCTGGACCGCACCGATCCGCGTCCGATACCGTTCCGGTGACCTGTGACACATCTCTCGGCAGGGGAGTCGGGCATGAACATCTCGGATGTCGAGTTCACCTCGTCGGGTGTGACCTGCCGGGCGTGGCTGTACCGCCCGGCCGCCGGCAACCCGCCGGTGATCGTCATGGCGCACGGCCTCGGGGCGGTCCGGAGGATGCGGCTCGACGCCTTTGCCGAACGGTTCACCGCCGCCGGCTACGCATGCCTGGTGTTCGACTACCGCCACTTCGGCGACAGCGACGGGCAACCACGGGAGCTGTTGTCGGTCCGCCGACAACTCGCCGACTGGGCTGCCGCGATCGCCCGTGCCCGCACCCTGCCCGACGTCGACGCCGCCCGCGTGATCGTCTGGGGCACCTCGTTCGGGGGTGGCCACGCCCTGGTCATCGGTGCGCGTCACCCCGACCTGGCCGCGGTGATCGCCCAGTGCCCGTTCACCAGTGGACTCGCGTCGCTGCGCGCCCTCGACCGGACCGGTGCTGTCAAGGTGACCGCCCTCGGGCTCGCCGATGCCGCGGCCGCACTCCTGCGGCGGCCGCCGGTCCGGGTGGCGCTGGTCGGACGTGCGCACGACGCCGCCCTGATGACTGCCGCCGACGCCGAGTCGGGCTACCTCCGGCTGGTCCCCGCCGACGTCGAGTTCACCAACGCGGTGGCCGCGCGGGCCGCGCTGACCCTACCGCTGTATCACCCGATCCGGTCGATCCGCCGGCTGCATGTGCCGACCCTGATCTGCGTGTGCGACCGCGACACCGTCGCCCCGCCGGGTCCGACGATCACCGCGGCCGAGTCGTCACCGATGGTGACACTGAACCGCTATCCCGACGAGCACTTCGACATCTATGTCGACGGCGGATTCGAGCGTGTGGTCGCCGATCAGATCGACTTCCTGCAGCAGACCGTACCGGTCTGAACCATCAGGGCCCGGAGTGGGAACCGAGAACCCGGAAACCGGTTCAGCCCAGCACCTTTTCGGTGGCCGCGTACTTCTGCTCGGCCGCATCCTTGGCGGTCTGCCACCACGACTCGTGCTCGCGGTACCAGTCGATGGTCGCCGACAGCCCGGACCGGAAGTCCAGATACTGTGGCTGCCAGCCGAGTTCGGTCCGCAGGCGGGTCGAGTCGATCGCGTAGCGGCGGTCATGTCCGGGGCGATCGGTGACGAAGTCGAAGGCGTCGTGGGGCTGTCCGGCCAGTTCCAGGATCGTCTCGACGACGGTGCGGTTGTCCACCTCGCCGTCGGCGCCGATCAGGTACGTCTCGCCGATGGTGCCCTTCTCGATGATCGTCCACACCGCGTCGTTGTGGTCGTCGACGTGAATCCAGTCCCGCACGTTGCGGCCGTCGCCGTACAGTCGCGGCCGCACCCCCGACAGCACGTTGGTGATCTGCCGCGGGATGAACTTCTCCACATGCTGGTACGGGCCATAGTTGTTGGAGCAGTTCGAGATCGTCGCGGGCACCTGGAACGATCGCACCCACGCACGCACCAGCAGGTCGCTGCCGGCCTTGGTGGAGCTGTACGGGCTCGACGGGTTGTACGGGGTGTGCTCGGTGAACCGTGCCGGGTCGTCGAGTTCGAGGTCGCCGTACACCTCGTCGGTGCTGATGTGGTGGAACCGCACCTGATGCCTGCGCACCGCCTCGAGCAGCGTGTAGGTGCCGACCAGGTTGGTCTGCACGAACGCCGACGGATCCGACAGCGAGTTGTCGTTGTGTGATTCGGCGGCGAAGTGCACGACCAGATCCGAGTCGGCGACCAGGGAGTCGACGAGGTCGGCGTCGGCGATGTCGCCCTGGACCAGTTCGACGGTCTCGGCCACCGAGGCCAGGGTCGCCGGATTGGCGGCATAGGTGAGCTTGTCGAGGACGCGAATACGCACCTCGGGGCGGCGGGCCACGGTACGCAACACGAAGTTCGCACCGATGAAGCCGGCACCGCCGGTGACCAGGACGCGCATTGTCGGATCTCCTCCTTCGTCGACGGCGGGAAGTCTACCGATGTCGGTCCCACCGTGCGGGGTGCGGCAGCCGCTACGCTGGTGAGCCATGCGCGGGATCATCCTGGCCGGGGGTACCGGCAGCCGCCTGCACCCGATCACCCAGGGTGTGAGCAAACAGCTCGTCCCGGTCTACGACAAACCGATGATCTATTACCCGTTGTCGACGTTGATGCTGGCCGGCATCCGCGACATCCTGATCATCACCACCCCGAACGACGCGGCGGCCTTCCGTGGGTTGCTCGGCGACGGAACGCGATTCGGCATCTCCCTGAGTTACCGTACCCAGGACTCGCCGGACGGTCTGGCACAGGCGTTCACCCTGGGTGCCGGCCACATCGGGGACGACTCGGTGGCTCTCGTGCTCGGCGACAACATCTTCTACGGTCCGGGCCTGGGTACCCAGTTGCAGGGCTTCGGCGACATCGACGGAGGTGCGATCTTCGCGTACCGGGTTGCCGACCCGAGCGCGTACGGCGTCGTCGACTTCGACGAGCACGGCACCGCGGTGTCGTTGGAGGAGAAGCCGAAGAATCCGCGGTCGCATTACGCGGTACCCGGACTGTATTTCTACGACAACGAGGTGATCGAGATCGCACGTGGCCTGAAGCCAAGTGCGCGAGGTGAATACGAGATCACCGACATCAATGCCCACTATCTGGCGCGGGGTCGGTTGAAGGTCACCGTGCTTCCGCGTGGCACGGCATGGCTGGATACCGGTACGTTCGACTCGTTGCTGGACGCCGGGAACTTCGTGCGCACCGTCGAACAGCGGCAGGGCCTCAAGATCGCGGTCCCCGAGGAGATCGCGTGGCGGCGCGGGTTCATCGACGACGTCGAGCTCGCGGCGCGGGCCGAGCCGCTGCGCAAGTCCGGCTACGGCGACTACCTGCTCGAACTGCTGGCCCGCGGCAAGGGTTTCTAGAAGCTCACGATCGAAGGAGACGTTGGACGATGAAGGTGCGACCGCTGACGATCGACGGGGCCTGGGAGTTCACCCCGGTTCTGCACGGTGATGCGCGGGGCCTGTTCACCGAGGCGTTCAAGGCGGACCTGACCTCCGAGACCATCGGCCACCGCTTCGACCTCGCCCAGGTCAACCTGTCGGTGTCGGCGGCGGGGGTGCTGCGCGGCGTGCACTTCGCCGATGTCCCGCCCGGGCAGGCCAAGTACGTCACCTGTCCACAGGGTGCGGTCCTCGACGTGATCGTCGACATCCGCGTCGGTTCGCCCACGTTCGGCACCTACGACACCGTCCTGCTCGACGACGCCGACCGCCGTGCGGTGTACCTGTCGGAAGGGCTCGGTCACGCGTTCTGTGCCCTCGAGGACGGTTCCACGGTCACCTACCTGTGTTCCACCGGGTACAACCCGGGCCGCGAGCACGGCATCGACCCGCTCGACCCGCAGCTGGGCATCGAGTGGCCGACCACCGCCCGTGACGGCTCGCCGTTGACCTACGAGCTCTCGCCCAAGGACACCGAGGCCCCCGGGCTGTTCGCCGCCCGCGACACCGGCCTGCTCCCGCAGTTCGACGACGTGAAGCGGTTCGTGCAGACCCTGTCCTGACGGTGCCTGTCCTGACCGTGCCTGTCCGGACGACTCGTCAGGGTGCTGGCGGATCGTCGGGTGCCTGCGGCGCGGATCCGGACGCGGTCCCGGTGCCCGCGGTCCCGGTACCCGAAGTCTGTGACTCGGCGTTCTGCAAGGCGATGGCGCGGGCGAGCCGTGCATAGCGCACGTCGAGGTCGCGGAATCGGAGATAGGTCGACACGGTGGTGAACGCGAAGGCGATCACCAGCAGGAACAGCACCAGGTCCAGACCTCGCTGGATACCCAGCCGGTTGGCCAGCCAGGTGATGTCGTCCTGCCGGAACATCGCATACAGGCCGAAGGCGACAAACGCGACGAACAGCAGTTTCACTCCGGCCGATGCGCGGGCGGTGCCGCGGTTGACGATGAAGAACACGACCAGTGCGAGGATGCCCACGATCGCCAGGATCTGGAACCAGATCATCTCGCTCACCTCCGCGCCGTGCTGTGGAAGATGCCGTCGGCGAGGATGTTCACCCCGTTGATCAACGACTGCCCCTTGGCGCGCGAGTAGTCGGTGTAGAGGATGGTGACCGGTTGCTCGGCCACCCGCCATCCGTTGCGGTCGATCAGGGTGACGAACTCCGAGGCGTGACTCATCCCGCTCATCAGCAGATCGAGCTGATCGGCGACGGTCCGGTTGAACGCACGCAGCCCGTTGTGCGCATCGGTCAGTCCCAGTCTGCGGGTGCGCGGACTGAGGAACACGATGGTGCGCAACGCCATTCGACGGACGAGTGGCACGGATTCGCTGCGGCCCTCGGCAAACCGGGTACCCACGATGATGTCGATCGGTTCGGTGCGCAGTCGTGCGATCATCGCCACCACGTCGTCGACGCGATGCTGGCCGTCGGCGTCGAAGGTGACGAAGAACCGGGCGCCGGGCCGGGTGCGGGCGTACTCGACACCGGTCTGGATGGCTGCGCCCTGTCCGAGGTTCACCGGATGCCGTACGAGGTGCGCGGGGGTGGCAGCGATGCGCGCGGCGGAATCGTCGCGGCTGCCGTCGTCGACGCACACGATGTTCGGGAACGTCGCGGCTGCCTCGGTGACGACGTCGGCGATGACCTGCGCCTCGTTGTAGACGGGGATCACCAGCCAGACGTCCTCGTTGGTCGTCGCGGGGCCGGTCATGGGCGTAACCCTAGCCGAGCGATCCACAGCAACCTTCTAGGCTGGTCGGGTGCCGATCGACGTGATGATGCCGTACTACGGAGATCCCGGACAGTTCCGACACTCCGTGCGCAGTGTGCTCGCACAGTCCGATCGCGACTTCCGGCTGGTCGTGGTGGACGACTGCTATCCCGACCCGCATCCGCGGGAGTGGCTGCTGGGGTTGGGTGACGGGCGTGTCGAGTACGTGCGCAACGAGACGAATCTCGGGGTGAACGGCAACTTCCGGCGCTGTGTGGAGCTCGTCGCCGCCCCGTGGTTCGTGGTGATGGGCTGCGACGACGTGATGCTGCCGGACTATCTGTCCACCGTTCGGCGCCTCGCCGAGCAGAACCCGGGTGCGGCGGTGATCGCCCCCGGTGTGGAGGTGATCGACGCCGACGACGCCGTGGTCCGGCCGCTCGGTGACCGCATCAAGTCCGTTCTCGCGCCGCGCAGTGCCGGCGTGTTGTCGGGGGAGCGGCTGGCCGCCGGGCTCTACCACGGGAACTGGACCTACTTCCCGTCACTGCTGTGGAACACCGACGCGGTGCGGCAGGTCGGCTTCCGGCCGGGGCTGGAGATCGTGCTCGACCTCGCCCTGCTCGTCGACCTCGCCGCCGCCGGCGGAAGCCTGGTCCACGACCCGACGGTGGTGTTCCGGTACCGCAGACACGGCGACTCGGTGAGTTCGGTGCAGGCGGTCGACGGTCGTCGTTTCGCGGAGGAGAACGCCTTCTTCGACGGTGAGGCGGCCCGATGTGCCGCATTGGGCTGGGGTCGGGCCGCGCGGGCAGCCCGCTGGCATGCGACGTCACGTCTGCACCACGGGATGGCCCGCGTCGCGCGACTGCGTCCCTGACGGGGCGCACCACACCGACCGGGCGGCACTCTCCGTTCACCGGCGCCCGATCGCGTTCACTGGGCGCCCGATCGCGTTCATCGGGCGCTACTTCACGCCGAGTGTGCAGACGATCTGGTCCGAGGGGGCACGATGGGACTCACGGCACCCGACGATGAGAGGTCACGATGGAATTCGACGACGTCATCCGCACCACCTTCGCAGCGCGCGAGTTCACCGACGACCCGGTGCCCGACGACGTGCTCGTCGACATCCTCGACACCGCGCGATTCGCCCCGAGCGGCGGAAATCGGCAGGGTGCGCACATCGTCGTCGTCCGTGACGCCGACACCAAGGCGCGTCTCGCCGAGCTGAGCAAACCCGGCGCCCGACGCTACCTCGCACAACGGAGAAAGGGTGAGAACCCGTGGAATCCGTTGCAGCCCACCACCGCGACTCCCGAGGAGATCGCCGCGGCGCCGGGGGTCGACGCCTTCGTCGGGTCACTCGAGGCTGCGCCCGTGGTGCTGGTGGTGGCCGTGGACCTCGGCGCGGTCGCCACCACCGATTCGGGACTCGACCGCATCGGGATCGTCGGTGGCGCATCGATCTATCCGCTCGTCTGGAACATCCTCACCACCGCCCGCTCCCGCGGATACGGCGGGACCATCACCAGCATGGCCGTCGCCGAGGAACCGGCCGTGCGAGAACTGTTGGGAATACCGGACTCTCACGCACTGGCTGCGGTGGTCCCGCTCGGCAGGCCGGTCCGCCAACTCACCCGTCTGTGCCGGGTCGAGGTGCGCGACTTCGTGACCCGTGAACGCTTCGACGGTGAGCCGTTGACCTGATCGGCCCGGCTCGATATCGAGTCGTCGCCCGTGTCTGTACCACCTCCGGTGGTCGGCCCGCACCCGACCGCCGCTGGCAGCGGGCTGAATCGGACTCGCAAGAAAGAGAATACGTTCTGGTGGAAGAATATTCACTGCAACCAGGCGCCGGCGGCGGGAATCGACTCGGACGGCTACAGTCGGGGACGGAGCTGACAATCACGTGCACCGCCGCCTGCACCCTCAGGCGTGGCGCGGTGACGGCGGGATCGCTGGTCCCATGAATCGATCTGTGTTGGAGACGATACGAATGACACCGCCCGACACGGGTCGAGCAGGGCGTGAAGGAGAACGCCGACGAGCCCGATCCCACGAAGGCAGAGCAGGGCAATCCCGCCTGGTCCTCCATGCAGGGGAAGGTGTGAGGGCCGGGCGGAACTCCGGGCAGCCGAGGGAATGACCACAGCCGCCGGTATCCGCGCGTCATCGGCGCAGGGGCGGTGGCTGATCGTCGCCGCCGTACTCGGTTCCGGGGTGGCGTTCCTCGACAGCACCGTGGTGACGGTCGCACTCCCGGCGATCGCCCGTGACCTCGAGACCGACCTGCGCGGACAGCAGTGGGTGCTCGACGGGTACATGCTGACCCTCGGTGCATTGCTGCTCGTCGGCGGGGTCGCCGGTGATCGCTACGGCCGGCGCGCGGTCTTCGTCGGCGGCCTGGCGGTGTTCGCGGTCGCGTCCGCCGGCTGCGGGCTGGCGCCCACCATCGAGTGGCTCGTCGTCGCCCGACTCGTCCAGGGTGTCGCGGCCGCCGCGGTGGTGCCCGGCAGTCTGGCACTGATCAACGCCGAGATCACCCCGGATGATCGGGGTGGTGCGGTGGGCGTGTGGGCCGGGATGTCCGGTGCCACCAGCGCGTTGGGGCCGTTCATCGGCGGCTGGCTGGTCGACACCGCAACCTGGCGCTGGGTGTTCTTCCTGAGCGTTCCGCTCGCCGTCGCGGCCATCGCGATCGTGGTGTGGCATGTCCCCGAGTCACGGGATCACAGCGGTGGACGCCTCGACATGGCCGGGGCGGCCACCATGACCCTCGGTCTCGCCGGGGTGGTCTACGCGCTGATCGAGGGCCCGGGCCGCGGGTGGTCGATCCCGACGATGGTCGCCGGCGTCGTCGGCATCGTGGCGCTGATCGGTTTCGTCGTCATCGAGACCCGCGTGGCCGACCCCCTGTTGCCGTGGCAGCTGTTCCGGTCGCGGCAGTTCAGCGGCGCCAACCTGACCACCCTGCTGGTGTATGCCGCCCTCGGCGGTGCCCTGTTCCTCCTGGCCCTCCAACTGCAGCAGAGTCTGGGTTACTCGGCATTCGAGGCCGGTGCCGCGATGTTCCCGAGCACGCTCATCATGCTGTTCGGGTCGCCGATCTCCGGACTCCTGGCCCAACGCACCGGACCGCGCATCCCGATGACGATCGGCCCGATGATCGCGGGCACAGGCCTGGCCCTGATGGCGCGTGTGGTTCCGGGTTCGGGCTATCTCGATGCGGTCTTCCCGGCAGTGGTGCTGTTCGGAGTCGGCATGGCCATCACCGTCGCCCCGTTGACCGCGGCGGCTCTCGGTGCCGTCGACGACGCCCGGGCCGGTACCGCATCCGGGGTCAACAACGCCGTCGCCCGCGTGGCCGGACTGGTGGCGGTTGCGGTGCTGCCTGCCGTTGCCGGTCTCGACGTCGGACCGGGGCAGCCACTCGGAACCGGTTTCGGTGTCGCGATGTGGATCGCCGCAGGATGTTGTGCTGCCGGTGGGGTGGTCGCGGCGTCGACGATCCGTCGGGGCGCGGGCTTCCGGCCGCAGGTGATGCCTACGGTGAACAGTGCCTGCCAGGACGCCGTCACCCGCACCGGACCGGTCAGCGGCGGGGAATCCCGAATGCCGTGAACAGGGTTGCCAGCGCGGCGAATCCGACGAGCAGGCCCAACCCGATCGTGTAGCTGTGGTCGACGGCGTCATAGGTCGCACCCATCACCAGCGGTGGGAAGAACCCGCCCAGACCGCCTGCCGCACCGACGATCCCGGTGACCGACCCGACCCGTTCGGCCGGTGCTGCCTGCGCAACCCAGGTGAACACCGATCCGGAGCCGAGGCCCATGCACAGGGCCATCAGGACGAAGTCGACGCCCGCGGGCAGTTCCAGTGGTGGTTGGGTCATCATCCAGATCGCCAGGACCGCGGCACCGCCACACGAGATCAGTGTGATCGGCCGCGGTCCGAACCGGTCGGCGAGCACCCCGCCGACGGGGCGTGCGATGACCGCGGCGATCGCGAATCCGGCGGTGCGCGTGCCCGCGGCCTTGATGTCCAGCGAGTACACATCGTTGAGATAGGTCGGCAGGTAGGTGGAGAACGCGACGAATCCGCCGAATGCCGCGGCATAGAGGAAACTCATCTGCCACGTCACCGGGAGCTTCGCCGCAGCAACCAGTTTCGGTACCACCGGATCATGGTTGGGCGCCCAGCGCGGAGAATCCCGCATCCAGGTGCGGCAGATCAGCGCGACCACCACCAGCACCACCGCGATGATCACATGCGTGGCGACATAGCCGAACCACGACACGAATCGTGGGGTGAAGTAGGCCGAGAGGGCGGTCCCGCCCATACCTGCGCCGAAGACACCGGTGGCGAATCCACGTCGGGACGGGTCGTACCAGGAGTTCACGAACGGGATGCCGACGGCGAATGTGGTGCCCCCGATCCCGAGGAAGAATCCGGCGACGATCAGCAACCAGTAGCTGTCGAGGTACCCGCCCAGCGCCACCAGCAGGACGAACGGGACGGTCGCGATCAGCAGGATCGGGAACATGGTGCGGCCACCGAACCGATCGGTGAGGGCACCGGTGAGGATTCGGCCCACCGAACCCACCAGGATCGGGACGGCCACCAGCACCGACTTCTGCGATGCCGACAACCCGAGGTCGTCGGCGTACCGGATACCCAACGGCCCGATCAGGTTCCATGCCCAGAAGCTGACGGTGAAGGCGAGGGTCGCCAGGGCCAGGTTGACCGACTGCGCACGTGCGGAGACGGCGACGGGGGCGGCGGGCACGGTGGTCATCGGTCGCGATCCCTCACTCCGACCGGGGCCCAGCCCGGTCGGCTCGGACGGTTTCCGGGCGCGGCCGCCACGTCACGGCTGCGGTAGACGATGTAGGGCCGGAAGAAGTAGTGCAGTGGCGCGGTGAAGATGTGGACCAGCCGGGTGAACGGCACCAGACAGAACAGCAGCATGCCGATCACCACGTGGATGTGGAACCGTAACGGCGCCGCCGACATCGCGTCGATGTCGGGGTGGAGGAAGAAGACCGACCGGAACCACGGTGAGACGGTCTCCCGGTAGTTCACCCCCTCACCGTGGGGGTCGACCGCGCCGACCACGGTGATCACGGTGCCGGCCACCAGGGCGCAGACGAGCACCAGGTACATGATCTTGTCGTTGCGGGTGGTCGCCATGAACACCGGTCCGGTGGTGCGGCGTCGATAGATCAGCAGACCCACGCCGACCAGGGTGGCGACGGCGGCGATCAGTCCGAAACCGGCTGCACCCCAGTGGTACATCGTCTCCGAGACCCCGATGGCGTCGGTCCATGACCGGGGGATGGCCAGGCCGATGGCGTGGCCGGCGATCACCACGAGGATGCCGTAGTGGAACAGGGGGGAGGCGAATCGCAACAGCCGCGACTCGTACAGCTCCGACGAGCGGGTGGTCCAGCCGAACTTGTCGTAACGGTAGCGCCAGATGGTGCCGCCGATGACGGTCAGAAGCGTGATGTACGGGAGGACTCCCCACAGGAAGATGCTCATCGGAACGTCTCCAGACCGACTGCCTCGATGGGGATCTCGGTACGCACCCCGATTCCCGCACCCTCCCCGGCGGGGAGGGTGGAGCAGATCGCGGTGAGGACGTCGGCATGGCGGCTGCCACGCTCGGTCAATGCCTGCCGGATCGACTCGAGGGCCCGTCGGTGTGTCCGGAGCAGTTCGGTGCCACGCTCGGGATCGGCGATGGCGCAGAACTCCAGGATGATCGGGAGATGATCCGGCAGCTCGCCGTGGAGGTCGACGACGAAACCGGAATCGCGGTAGAGCTGTTTGATCGCGGCCAGTGATTCACCGCGGCGTCGGGTGTCACCGTCGGTCCAATAGGTCAGGTACAGAGTGTGTTTGCGATTCAGGTCGAACAGCTCGATGTAGTCGTGCCGCAACACCGCCGGCGGTGTCTGGGCGAGATGTCGCACCATGCCGCGCAGCAGATCGGTGGTCTCGGTGTCATCCCGTTCGACCAGTGCGGCGTCGAGCAGGGGAAGGCGTGCCAGCAGCGCGTCGTCCGGGTATCCCAGACACCACGACGCCACCTGATGGACGACGCGATGATCGGTGGTGGTGAGGGGGCGTCGCATCCGCAGCCTCATGATCGGTCCTCACGACGCGGGAACAGGCCGGCCGGCACGCCGTTGCCGTCCCAGTTCAGCAGGTTGGTGCGGCCGGCCAGCACCGACTCGCTGGTCGCCGAATCGCTGGTCTGGCGTTGGCGCAGCGCGTGGAAGGTCTCCACCGACACCGGGGCGGGCCGGCCGCTGGCCTCGCCGAAGGCCCCCGACTCGAACATCCCGGGTCCGTCGTCGTAGTCCAGGGAGCACGCCATCTCGTCGAGATTCGTCGCCTGCTCGAGATGCGCCGGCGGGATCACGTAGCGCTCTTCGTATTTGGCGAGTGCCATCAGCCGGTACATCTGGTAGATCTGCTCCTCCGACAGCCCGACCGACGCCGGGATGGTCGCGTCGGCCTCGCGCCCGAGGGTCACATCGCGCATGTAGGAGCGCATCGCGGCGAGGCGACGCAGCACGGTGTCGATCACGTCGGTGTCTCCGGCGGTGAACAACTCGGCCAGATACTCCACCGGGATGCGAAGGGTGTCGATGGCGCCGAACAGATTTCGGTGGTCCTCGGCGTCGTGGCCCTGCCCGGCGAGCAGGTCCACGATCGGCGACAGGGGCGGGACGTACCAGACCATCGGCATGGTGCGGTACTCCGGGTGCAACGGCAACGCCACCCGGAACTCCTTGGCCAGCGCATAGATCGGGGACCGGCGTGCGGCATCGAGCCAGTCCTCGGGAATACCGTCCCGGCGCGCCGCGGCGATGATCTGTGGGTCGTTCGGGTCGAGCAGGAGGTCCAATTGCGCCTGATACAGGTCCTGCGGATCCGGGGTGGACGCCGCGGCGGTCACCGCGTCGACGTCGTAGAGGAACAGACCGAGGTACCGGAGGCGGCCGACGCAGGTCTCCGAGCACACCGTCGGTTGTCCCACCTCGATCCGCGGGTAGCACAGCGTGCACTTCTCGGCCTTGCCCGACTTGTGGTTGAAATAGATCTTCTTGTAAGGACATCCGGTGATGCACTGCCGCCAGCCCCGGCAGCGGTCCTGATCCACCAGCACGATCCCGTCCTCGGCGCGTTTGTAGATCGCCCCGGACGGGCACGACGCCATACACGACGGATTGAGGCAGTGCTCGCAGATCCGCGGCAGATAGAACATGAAGGTCTGCTCGAAGCTGAACGTCACCGCATCGGACGACTCCTGCCGCAGCTTGGCGACGACGGGGTCGAGATCGCCGTGTTCGGGTGCGCCGCCGAGGTTGTCGTCCCAGTTGGCCGACCAGGTGACCTCGGTGTCCTCGCCGGTCAGCAGTGACTTGGGTCGGGCGACCGGGAAGTCGTCGCCGAGTGGCGCCCCGACCAGCGTCTGATAGTCGTAGGTCCAGGGCTCGTAGTAGTCGGAGATGGTGGGCTGCACCGGGCTGGCGAAGATGGTGAGCAGCTTCTGCAGCCGTCCGCCGGTACGCAACCGCAGCTTCCCGCGCCGGTTGAGCCGCCATCCGCCCCGCCAGTGGTCCTGGTCCTCGTATCGTCGTGGATACCCTTGTCCAGGGCGGGTTTCGACGTTGTTGAACCAGACGTACTCGGTACCGGAACGGTTGGTCCACGCCTGTTTGCACGTCACCGAGCAGGTGTGGCAGCCGATGCACTTGTCGAGGTTCATCACCATCCCGACCTGCGCCATCACTCGCATCAGTAGGTCACCTCCTGGCTGCGCCTGCGAATGGTCGACACCATGTCACGCTGGTTGCCGGTCGGACCGAGATAGTTGAAGGCATACGACAACTGGGCATACCCGCCGATCAGGTGGGTCGGCTTCACCAGCAGCCGGGTGACGGAGTTGTGGATGCCGCCGCGGCGTCCGGTGGCCTCCGACTTCGGTACGTCGATGGTTCGTTCCTGCGCGTGGTAGACGTAGCAGACGCCCTCGGGCATACGGTGACTCACGATCGCCCGGCACACCAGGACCCCGTTGGCGTTGACACATTCGATCCATTCGTTGTCGGACACCCCGATCGCGGCGGCATCGGCGGGACCGAGCCAGGCGGTGGGCCCGCCGCGCGAGAGCGACAGCATGAACAGGTTGTCCTGGTACTCGGAGTGGATGGACCACTTGGAATGGGGTGTCAGGTAGCGCACCGTGACCTGCTGTGCGCCATCGGGTCCCAACTTGGGTTCCCCGAACAACCGGTGCATGTCCAGCGGTGGGCGATAGATCGGCAAGGCCTCGCCGAGATCGATCATCCAGTCGTGATCGAGGTAGAAGTGCATTCGGCCGCTGAGGGTGTGGAAGGGTTTGAGTCGCTCGATGTTCGTGGTGAACGGGGCATAGCGGCGACCACCGGTCTCCGAGCCCGACCACTCCGGTGAGGTGATCACCGGTACCGGTGCGCGCTGGGTGTCGGCGAAGGTGATGCGTTTGTCCTCGGCGCCGGTCGCGAGGTCGGTGAGCTGCTTGCCGACGCGGCGTCCGAGCTTCTCGAATCCGTCGACGGCCAACGCGCCGTTGGTGGTTCCCGACAACGCCAGGATGGCCTCGGCGAGTGTGGCGTCGGTGTCGATCGCGGGTCGGCCGTCGCCGGCGCCGCCGAGCATCACCCCGTTGGTCCCGGCCAGCTGCGTTGTGGCCTCGGTCAGGTCGAAGGTGACGTTCTTGACCGTGAAACCGAGTGTGTCGGCGAGTGGACCGATCGCGGCGAGTTTGTCGGCGATCGCGGTGTAGTCGCGCTCGACGACGCTGAACACCCCCATGTTCTTGCCGGGTACCGCCGGGATGTCGGGGTCCCGCCAATCCCGTACTCGCCCATGCGGTTGGGCGGTCTCGCCGGGTGTGTCGTGCTGTAGCGGCACACTCACCAGGTCCTTGCGCACCCCGAGATGGGTGCGGGCGAGGTCGGAGAGTTTGCGGGCGAGCAGATGGAACAGATCGAAATCCGACTTCGCCTCCCACGGTGGGGTGATGGCCGGGGAGAACGCGTGGACGAACGGATGCATGTCGGTGGAGGAGAGGTCGTGCTTCTCGTACCAGGTGGCGGCCGGCAGGACCACATCCGAGAGCAGCGTGGTGGAGGTCATCCGGAAGTCCGCCGACAGCAACAGGTCGAGTTTGCCCTCCGGGGCCTGGTCGCGCCAGACGACCTCGGACGGCCGTGGGGTCTCGGGGGTCTCGGTCCCCAGCACGTTGTGGTGAGTACCCAGCAGGTGCCGCAGGAAGTACTCGTTGCCCTTCGCCGACGATCCGAGCAGGTTCGACCGCCACAGCACCAGGGTCCGCGGCCAGTTCTCCGGGGCGTCGATGTCGGTGATCGCCGGGGTCAGCCGTCCGTCGACGAGCCGTGCGGCCACCTCGGTCGGGACATCGGTGGCCGCACCGGAATCCACGGCGGCGGTCACCTCGTCGGCGATGTCGAGCGGGTTGCGGTCGAACTGTGGATAGAACGGCATCCAGCCCAGGCGTGCGGACTGGGCGATCGCGTCGGCGGTGTGTTCGTGGGTGAGGGTGCCGCGGGCCAGCGGCGAGGCCAGCGACGCCGCGGAGTAGCCGTCGTTGCGCCACTGGTCGGTGTGCATGTACCAGTACGACGTCCCGGTCATGGTGCGTGGCGGGCGGGACCAGTCCAGGGCGTTGGCCAGCGAGATCCAGCCGGTGATCGGGCGGCACTTCTCCTGTCCGACGTAGTGGGCCCAGCCGCCGCCGTTGCGGCCCATGCTGCCGGTGAGGATCAGCAGTGACAGGATGGCCCGGTAGGTGGCGTCGCCGTGGAACCACTGGCAGATCCCGGCACCCATGATGATCATCGAACGGCCACCGGATTCGGCTGCGTTGTCGGCGAATTCGCGGGCGATCCGGATCGCCGCCTGCGCCGGGACGCCGGTGATCTCGGACTGCCAGGCCGGGGTGTAGGGGGTGTCGGCGTCGTCATAGCCCGACGCCCAGTCGCCGGGGAGTCCGTCGCGGCCGACGCCGTACTGGGCGAGCATCAGGTCGAAGACCGTGGTCACCAGATGTCCGTTGACGCGGACGGCGGGGACCCCGCGGTGCAGCACCGATCCGCTGCCGTCGGGGGCGTCGAACGCCGGGAGCGAGATCGGCACCGACTCCGCGTCGGCGCGGCCGTACAGCGACAGCGCCGGTGTCACCCCCTCGAGATCGAGATTCCAGCGCCCCTCACCCGATTCGGAGTAGCGAAAACCCATGGAACCGTTGGGGATCACCGGCATCCCGGTCTGCTCGTCGAGCAGAACCGTCTTCCACAGGGCGTCGTCGCCGGTCGCATCGGCGCCCGGGAGCCCGGTCTCGTCGGCGGTGACGAACTTGCCCGGCACCCAGCCGGCGTCGGTCTGGTCGAGATGGATCAGGAACGGCAGGTCGGTGTAGGTGCGGACGTAGTCGGTGAAGAACGGGGTGTCGCGGGCGACGAAGAACTCCGAGAGGATGACATGGCCCATCGCCATGGCGAGGGCGGCGTCGGTACCGGCCTGCGCGGGCAGCCATTCGTCGGCGAACTTGGTGTTGTCGGCGTAATCGGGGCTGACGGTGACGATCTTGGTGCCGCGATAGCGGACCTCGGCCATCCAGTGGGCGTCGGGGGTGCGGGTGACCGGGACATTCGATCCCCACATCATCAGATAGCTCGCATCCCACCAGTCACCGGATTCGGGGACGTCGGTCTGGTCGCCGAACACCTGGGGACTCGCGACCGGCAGGTCGGCGTACCAGTCGTAGAACGACGTCATCACGCCGCCGATGAGCTGGATGAATCGCGTTCCGACGCAGTGGCTCACCATCGACATGGCCGGGATCGGGGAGAACCCGGCGCAGCGGTCGGGGCCGTGGGTCTTGATCGTGTGGACGTGGGCCGCGGCGGCGATCTCGACGGCCTCGTCCCAGCCGATCCGGATCAGGCCGCCCTTGCCGCGGGCCTGCTGATAGGCGCGACGACGCACCGGGTCGCCGACCACGTCGGCCCACGCCAGAACCGGGTCGCCGAGCTTTTCTCTTGCCGCCCGGTACATCTCGACGAGGACCCCGCGTGCGTACGGGTGACGCACGCGGGTGGGGGAGTAGGTGTACCAGGAGAATGCGGCGCCGCGCGGGCATCCGCGCGGTTCGTATTCGGGGCGGTCGGGGCCGACCGACGGGTAATCGGTCTCCTGGGTCTCCCAGGTGATGATGCCGTCTTTGACGTAGACCTTCCACGAACACGAGCCGGTGCAATTGACCCCGTGGGTCGATCGCACGATCTTGTCGTGACTCCAGCGGTCGCGGTAGAACACATCGCCGGCACGCCCGCCGTTGCGGAAAACCACTCGCTCGTCGGCGGTTTCATCCCAGCGGGTGAAGAATCTGCCGACGTTCAGCAGCGAGGAGGCCGCAGGGCCCTGTACGTCCGGTGATCCGGCCATGGGCCTCACCCTACGGCGCATGCCGATTCGGTGCCGGGTGATCGGACGAAATGCACAATCGCTCAGATCTGCCTATCCACTGAATTCGGTGAATGGCGGGTGAACCTGCGCCGGTACGGAAGTGGTCACCGAATTACTGATTCGCAGAAATCCGAGATCGACCGTATGGAATGCGCGGATTTCACATGGGATACTCGCAATTGTGAGGTCTGTGTCGAATCGATGACACAGACCGTCATCCGGTGATGACGGTCAGCAGTACCGCCGAATCCTGCTGGGCCGACAGCCCGTGTCGCTCATCCGGGATGGTGACGAGGTCGCCGTCGGTGCCCTGCCAGGACCGGACGCCGGCGGTGAGCGTCACGTGCCCGCGCAGCACCTGCAGAGTGGCCTCGGCGGGGGCCTCGTGTTCGGCGAGTACCGATCCGGCGGTCAAGGCGATGACGGTCTGGCGCAGACGCTGCTGCGAACCGCCGTGCAGGGTCTGGGCGGCGCGTCCGTTGTGCCCGCGGTGGGCGGTGGTGATGAGTTCGTCGACGACGGTGGGCAGGTTGGAGGATTCCATGTCTTCACTGTGACACCGACACCGGCGTGGTGGCGGGGAACCGGACATGTCACAGCCACGCGAGCGCGGCGACGACCAGTGCCTCGGTGCCGGTGTCGAGGGTCGGCTGCATGACCGGGGCGAACGTCGGGGAGTGATTGACCGGGATGTCCTGGTCGATCCGGCCCTCGGCCTCGGCCTGCTGGTAGAGCTCCGGGTCGATCCCGCCGAATCCCCAGTACGTGTACGGAACCCCGAGCGCGTCGGGGATGTCGCTGAAGTCCTCACTGGCGGGCTGGAGCGGCAACTGTACGGCGCGATCGCCGAAGAACGCGGCGAGCGCATCGGTCACCCGCGCGGTGACGGCCTCGTCGTTGACGGTCGGTGGGAAGTGGTCGTACAGCTCGAACTCCGGCGGCTGCGGCGACCCGGCCGCCTGGCACTCGGCCTCGACGATGCGGTGGATCGCGCCCAGTACTTTCTCGCGTACCTCGTCGGAGTAGGTGCGGATGTTGAGTTCGAGGATCGCCGAATCTGCGATGACGTTGCTCTTCGTCCCGGCGTGGAGGGCGCCGATGGTCAGCACCGCGATGTCGGCGGGTGCCACCTCGCGGGCTACCACCGTCTGCAGGCGCACCACGACAGACGCCGCGAGCACCACGGCATCGACGGCGGCCTGTGGCATCGACCCGTGCGCACCACGGCCGTGCAGGGTGATGCGCAGACTGTCGGCGGCCGAGAGCACCGGCCCGGAGCGGGTGCCGACGATCCCGGCGGGCGCCGGCAGCACATGCTGGGACAGGGCGACGTCGATCGGGGGGAGGACGCCGGCGAGCCCGTCGTCGACCATGCGGGCGGCACCGTCGCCGAACTCCTCGGCGGGTTGGAACAGTGCCACGAAAGTTCCCGACCAGTGGTCGGTGCCGCGGGCGAGGAGTTCGGCAGCGCCCAGCAGGCAGGTGACGTGGACGTCGTGACCGCACGCATGCATCACCGGAACCGTTGTGCCGGATCGGTCCTGGGCCTGCGCCCTGCTCGCGTAGGGGAGTCCGGTCGCCTCGGCGACCGGCAGTGCGTCCATGTCGGCACGGGCCAGGACGGTGGGCCCGTCGCCGTTGCGGAGGATGCCCACCACCCCGGTGCCGCCGATTCCGTCGTGGATCTCGAGATCGAGTCCGCGGAGCCGCTCGCCGACCAGCGAAGAGGTCCGGTGTTCCTGATGGGAGAGTTCGGGGTGCTGGTGCAGGTCGCGATAGACCTCGGCCTGCCATTCGCGGGTGCCGTCCAGGCCGTCCAGGACCGATTGGGCACGTGGATGATCGGCCATGGGAACCTCCGCGACAGTTCAGGAACGAGGGGCCGGGGTATCGGTGGTGACGATACCCGCGTGGTCCCGCGATCCGGGTTCTTCACCGACCTCGGTGGGCGGAGCTGCCAGGCCCGCGGCTTGACTACTCATAATCCTATGATATTAACTGTGATGTGTCGCACATGATGGCGCGCAAGTGACGCGAACCGTGTTCGTGCGACGTTCCACCACCGCACTCGGGTCCCCACCCCCCACCCGGGCCCGGGTACGCCCACATCGTCTCCTCTGCGCAGGCCCGGCCTCGGGCGGCGCGACTTCATCCACCAAGGACTCCGAGATGGCACAGCACACCCCCCACCCGCCGGGAACCGGCACCCGTCAGCCGCGCCGAGCGGCCCTGTCGAGCTTCCTCGGCACCACCATCGAGTACTACGACTTCTTCGTCTACGGATCGCTGGCCGCGCTGCTGTTCGACCAGATCTTCTTCGGCAACCTCAGCCCCACCATGGGGACCATCGCGGCGCTGCTGACGCTGGCCGCCGGGTATGTCGCGCGATTCGTCGGAGCGGCGGTTTTCGGGCACTTCGGGGATCGGATCGGGCGCCGACCGATGCTGATGGTCACCCTCGTGGTCATGGGCCTGGCCAGCGGTGCCATCGGCCTGCTGCCGACCGAGGCTCAGATCGGTGTCGCCGCACCGTTGATCCTGTTGATCCTGCGGATCGTCCAGGGGATCGCCGTGGGTGGTGAGTACGGCGGGGCGGTCCTGATGACCGCCGAGCATGCGACCGGACGCCGACGCGGTCTGGTCGCGAGCGCGATCTCGTCGGGCGCGAGCCTCGGTGCGTTCCTCGCCGGTGTCACCGTGCTGGTGCTCACCACGACGCTGAGTTCCGAGCAACTCCTGAGTTGGGGATGGCGTGTTCCATTCCTGGTCGGGTTCGCCCTGGTGGTGGTGGCGGTCTACGTCCGGGCCGGTCTCGACGAGTCGCCGGTGTTCACCGCCGACATCGGGCAGAATGCTCGCGCGTCTCGTACACCGGTCGCCGAAGTATTTGTGCACCAATGGGTTCCGGTACTCAAGGGGGCGGGGCTGCTGCTCGCGGCACTGGCCGGACAGGGCGTGGTGAACACCTTCCTGATCTCGTATGCCCCGTCCATCGGCTACGCGCGGAACTCCGCACTCCTCGGTGGTGTGATCGGCGCCCTGATCTGTGTGTTCACCGCGCCGGTGTACGCCGCGCTGTCCGACCGGATCGGGCGTCGTCCGGTGCTCCTGTGGGGAAGCCTCGGGACGGGGATCATGGCCTTCCCGATGTTCTCGCTGATCCAGACCGGCGAACCGGCGGCCCTGATCGGGTGCATCGCGGTCTACATCGGGTTCGTGTGGATCGCCGTGCCCGCGGTGGCCCCGGCGGTTCTCAGTGAGCTGTTCCCGACCCGGGTCCGCTACACGGGCGTCTCGCTGAGCTACCAGCTCGGGACCATGATCGGGGCCGGCTTCAGCCCCGTCATCGCGGCCGCGGTGGTGGCCGCCGCAGACGGCGGCACCGCGGGGATCAGCTGGATGCTGGCCGGTTGCACGGTGGTCAGCGTTGTCGCGATCTGGTCGATCGGCGAGACCCGGCACGTCGACCTCCATGGCAGTGGGGATTCATCGAATTCGACAGCACAACAGAAGATTCCGGACGCAGTTCGGAACGGTGAGCCGGTCTGACGTCCGGGACATGCGCGCGGTGATCGGTCGGCGTCGGGACGTCGGGCGATCACCGCGTTGCACAACCGGATTCGAGTTGTCCGTCAGACGAAGAGCTGGTCGAGTTCGCCGATGCCCTCGATCCAGGTCCGCAACCGTTCGCCCGGGCGGAGATAGCGCGCCGGGGTGCGTCCGTAGCCGACGCCGGCAGGTGTTCCGGTGAAGACCAGATCGCCCGGGTACAGGGTCACCGTCGCCGACAGCCGGGCGATGATCTCGGCGACGGGGATCAACAGGTCCGAGGTCCTGGCGTGCTGCACCACCTCTCCGTCGATGGCACAACCGATCTCGAGGTCGTCGGGGTCACCCACGGCGTCGGGGGTGACCAGCCAGGGGCCGGTCGGGGCGAAGTTCGGGAACGACTTGGCCAGGCCGAACTGTGGAACCGGACCCGCGAACTGCGATGCACGCTCGGAGATGTCCTGTCCCACGGTGAGTCCGGCGACCGACTCCCATGCCTGCGCGGCGGTGAGGTGCGACGCCCTCCGGCCGATGATCGCGACCAGTTCGACCTCCCAGTCGGTGTTTCCGCCCGCCGGCAACGACACCGTGCAGTCGGGGTTGCCGAGGCTGCTCGCGAACTTGGTGAACACCGGCGGAAGTCCTTCGGGGACGGCGAGACCGGTTTCCTCGGCATGTTCTCGGTAGTTCAGTCCGACGGCGAAGATCTGCCGCGGGCGCGGGGACGGCGGTGCCAGTTCCGTACGCGTGAAACCCATGGTGGGCAGATCGTCGGGCAGGGTGTCGGCCCACTGCCGGAACGCATCCCAGTCGTCGTAGATCCCCGGGAGTCCGGGGCCGAATCGGTCTCCGCTCGCTGTCCCGACGTCCACACCGGTGTCGTCGGAGGTCAGGAGCAGGGCGCGCCCGTCCACATTGGCCAGTCTCATGGTCGCCGTCTTTCTGATCGTTCTCTTCTTGCCGGAGAACGACTGTCGTTCTCCGGTCCGGGTGTCGGTGTAGGCCGTGCGCCGCTACATGGGCGCTGTCGCCGTCCACGTCCCGGTGGTGAGGTCCATCGTCTCCTCGGGGGTGGAGCGGTTCGGGTGCAGATAGATCCGCAGCCACTGCAGGATCTCGTCGGATTCGTCGCTGAGGACGAAGGTCGAGACCAGGACCCGTTCGGCGATCGTCAGGCCGAGGGCCTCGGTGACGACGGTCGGGGCGTGGGTGATGGCGAATCGTCGACGCATCCGCGCGACGATGTGCCCCTCTTCGCCCAGCAGTGTGATCATCGACTTGGTCTCGAGATCGGTGCGGCTGTGCCGGCTTCCCAGGGCGGGCAGCTGTGCGTTGTGGGTGACGCTGTGGGGCAGGCCCTCGTCGCGTCGCAGCCGCATACACTGCCACAGGACGCTGCCGGGGGAGATGCCGAACGCCGCGCACGCCTCGGCGGGTGCGGTGGTGGTCTCGGCGCGGAGCACCTCGTAGGTGTAGTCGTGTTCGGGTCCCACCGCGACCGACGGGCCGGTGTGGCCCGGCCGTCCGACGGGCTGATGGATTACCAGCGGCCGCTTGCCGCGCCGACGTTCGATCCAGCCGTCGCCGGCGAGCCGGTCGAGTGCCGATCGGCTGGTGATCACGCTGATGCCCAACCGGCGGGCCAGTTCCTTCTCCCCTGGGAAGTCGTCCCGGTCGAACCAGAGCCCGTCCTCGATCTCGCGCCGGAGCTGCAGATAGACCTGGTGGTGGAGGGGCACCGTGGGGTCGAATGCGACCGACGGGGCGTCGCCTGTTCCGCGAGTCATACCGACATCTTCCTCCCGATCGACGAGATCAATTTCGCCGACACGCTTGACTACTAATAAACCTATAACATTATGATGTGCGTGTCGTCACAGTCATTCTTGTTCGTGACAGTGAGCGGGGCCGCCCCGCAACCGCCGGACCGGCACCTCTCGCCCGCGTCCGGAGATGCGTAGAGAGTTGGGAGAACACACGATGAAGAACTCATGGATCCACATCGCGCGGGGGACCGTTCCCCGCCAGGCGCGGGTGGGTGTCGCAAACCTCAACGAGGAACACTTCAGCCGGCAGGGCTTCTTCGGGCCCGCCAGCATGCTCTACCACGCCCGTCCACCGGTGGAGCCGATCCGACGGGAGGGGACGATCGCAGTCCGGACCGTGCCCGTCGCGGGAGTACAACTGGACGACGAGAGCAACCCGCACGGGCTCCCCACGCCGATCATGCGCAACGACGACCTGACGGTGTCGTTCGGCCGGCGCTCCACGGCGGCGCCGTTTCTGCTGCGCAACATCGACGCCGACACCCTGACCTTCATCCACGAGGGCACCGGTGCGCTGGCCACCGAGTTCGGTGTCCTCACCTACACCGAGGGCGACTTCCTGCTGATCCCGAAAGGTGTCACCCACCGGTGGCTCCCCGAGGCACCGACCACGTCGTTCGTCGTCGAATCGGCCGACCCGATCACCTTCACCGAGCATCAGCAGGTCGGTCGGCACGCCCCTTTCGATCCCGGTGTGCTCGGGGTCCCGGAACTCGTCGAGTACGACTGGCCGCAGCAGGACGAGTGGGAGGTCCGACTCAAGCACGGCGACGAGATCAGCTCGTGGTTCTACGCCGAGCTCCCGTTCGATCTGATCGGATGGAAAGGGGACATGTTCCCACTGCGCCTGAGTATCGACGACATCCGGCCGATCACCTCGGAGCGGCTGCACCTCGCCCCGTCCTCGTGGTCGGTGTTCGAGTCCACCGGGTTCATGTGTGTGCCCTTCCTGCCGATGTCGGTGGTCGCCGACCCCGAGGCCGAGGAACTCCCGTCGCGGCACCGCAATGTCGACAGCGACGAGCTCATCCTGATGCGCCGGGTCTCGGGCAATCCGGTCAACGTGATCGGGCACTTCCCGCAGGGCGTCACCCACGGACCCACCGAGCGGGCCGCCTACGAGGCCATCCGGCAGGCCGGGATGCAGCGGATGCTCGAGGGCATCAGCATCGACACCTACAAGCGTCTCGAGCCCACGGCCCACTATCTCTCGGCGTTCGCCGAGTTGCCCTCACCCACCGCCTGACCGGCACCCCGGATCCAGGCAGACATGCAGACAGGTAGATCGATGACGAA
Organism: Gordonia sp. NPDC003376; assembly: GCF_053589235.1. Classification (NCBI taxonomy): domain Bacteria; kingdom Bacillati; phylum Actinomycetota; class Actinomycetes; order Mycobacteriales; family Gordoniaceae; genus Gordonia; species Gordonia sp. NPDC003376. The sequence goes on from NZ_JBSFRM010000006.1 coordinate 109,270, forward strand.
AATTCTCCGCTCGTGGATGTTCGTACCCGGAAACAAACAGCGCTTTCTCGACAAGGCGGCCGGGCTCCCACTCGACGTCGCACTCTTCGACCTCGAGGACGGCGTGCTTCCCGCCGAGAAGCCCACTGCCCGAACGATGGTCGCCGACGTGCTGGCGCGCGAGTGGGCCGGGCCGCAGCGCTACGTCCGGCTCAATGCCATCACCACACCCTGGTTCGAGGCCGACCTCGACGCGGTGGTCCGTCCCGGACTCGAGGGCGTGTGCATGACCAAGGTGAACTCGGTCGACGAGCTCGGGGCCGGGATCGAGGCGATCCGCCGTCGCGAGGTCGCCGCCGGCATGGTGGAGGGAACCGTCCGCGTCCTGGCCGCGATCGAGAGTCCGCGCGGACTGCTCGCCGCACCGGCGATCGCCGCGACCTCACCGCGGGTGATCGGACTCATCTTCGGTGCCGAGGACTACGCACTCGACATCGGTCTCCCGGCCGCACGGGTCGAGGAGGCCGCCGAATTGCTCTACCCGCGTTCGGCGATCGTCGTCGCGGCGGCGGCAGCCGGTGTCCTCTCGGTGGACGGCGTGTTCCCCGACCTCGACAACGCCGACGGCCTGCTCGCCGACATCTGGCAGGCCCGCCGGCTCGGCTTCACCTCGAAGTCCACCTTCAACCCGCGCCAGGTCGACCTGATCAACGAGATCTTCGCGCCGTCGGCCGAAGAGATCGACTATGCCCGAACCCTTTCCAAGGCTTTCGACGAGGCAACCGCCCGGGGCGACGCCTCGGTCGCCGTCGGCGGCCAGCTGGTGGACCTGCCCATTCTCATGCGCGCCAAGCGCATCCTCGAATCGATCGGAGAGATCGCATCATGACCGACACCACGCAGATCAAGCAGGGCTGGATCGGCCGCTTCTTCGAGGACTTCGAGGTCGGCGACGTCTACCGGAGCCGGCTCGGCCGCACGCTGACGCTGACCGACAACATCCAGTTCACGATGATCACCAACAACACCAACCAGATCCACTTCAACGCCCACTATGCGGCGAAGACCGAGTTCGGCAAGCCGCTGATCAACAGTGCGCTGACGCTGTCGGTGGTGGCCGGTCTCGCGGTGATCGACGTGAGCGAGAACGGATTCGCCCTCGGGTGGGACAACATCGACCTGCCCAATCCGGTGTTCCCCGGGGACACCATCTACGCCGAGACCGAGGTGCTCGAGGCGCGTGAGAGCAGGTCGCGCCCCGGCCAGGGCATCGTCAAGGTCCGCACCCGTGGGATCAACCAGGACGGTGCGGTGGTCATCGACTACGCGCGATCGGTGATGGTGTGGAAGCGAGATGCCGCCCCGGCCACGGACATCTTTCCGTCGAGTACCCGATGACCACCGCGCCGACCACCACACGCACCGACCAGCCGCTCGCGGGTGTGCGCGTGGTGGCCCTCGAACAGGCGGTGTCGTTGCCGTACTGCACGTTCGCGCTCGCCGAACTCGGTGCCGAGGTGATCAAGATCGAGCGGCCGGGCACCGGGGACGTGGTGCGCGGCTGGGATGACGTGGTGCACGGTCTGTCCACCGGATACGTCTGGGTGAACTCCGGAAAGCGGAGCATCACACTGGATCTCCGGGATGAGGTGGCTCTGGGTGCCCTGCGCGACCTGATCGCCACGGCGGATGTGTTCGCCGAGAATCTCGGGCCCGGTGCCGCGGGCCGGCTCGGGCTGGGGGCCGACGACTTCGCCGACCGCGCCGATCTGATCTACCTGAGTCTCTCGGGCTACGGACAGGACGGTCCGTATCGCGACATGAAGGCCTACGACCTCACCATGCAAGGCGAGACGGGCATCCTGCTGACCAACGGCTATCCGGACATGCCGGCCAAGGTGGGCTTGCCGATCACCGATCTCATCGCCGGATCGAATGCGATCATCGGTGTCACCACGGCCCTGTACGAGCGCGAGAAGAGCGGTCACGGAACCCATCTCGACATTGCCATGTTCGATTCGGCGCTGCCCTGGCTCGGGTACTACCCGCACCACGCCTGGCACGGCGGGATGACGCAGCCGCCGCTGGTCGGCATGCGGCACCAGTACATCGTCCCGTACGGCCCGTATCTCGCCGCCGACGACCGATATGTCTGTCTCGTCGTGGCCGACGACCGCCAGTGGACGACGCTGTGTCTCGACGTCATCGACCGCCCACAGTGGATCGGCGATTCCGTCATGGGAACCATCGCATCCCGGCGCGAACACCGGCCGCAGGCCGAGGCCGCCATCGAGGAGGTCATCGCCGAACTGCCCAGCACCGAATGGACACAACGTCTTTCGCGGGCCGGGATTCCGCACGGACAGGTCAACCGCATCGCCGACACCCTCGCCCATCCGCAGGCCCACAGCCGGGAGATGTTCGTGACCACCGAGTCCGAGGTCGGCGAGCTGCCGCTCGTCCGGTTCCCGCTCGGACCGGTCGACAAGCACCGGCGTCTCCCGGCCCTGGGCGAGGACACCGAACGCATACTCGCCCCGCTGGGCTACACCGTCGCCCACGACGGCTCGGTGTCGGCGGCAGCGGCGGCGGCAACCACGAAGGAGAATGCCCGGTGAGGGAGGACATCTGGTTCGATCAGGTCCACGGATACCACTACCCGGCGGTGGGGGACGCGGAGTACTCGCTGCTCATCGTCCACGGGATCGGCGGTCACGGCGGAACCTACGACACCTTTGCCGGCCCGCTGGGCGAACGCGGCGTCGAGGTGGTGTCGATGGATCTCCCCGGGCATGGTATGTCCCGAAACCCGCGGGGCGACTGGCGTTTCGAGCAGTGGCTCGCCGACATCGACACCGCGGCGACGGCGATGTCGCGACGATGGGACAAACCGGTGTTCGTGCTCGGCTCGAGTCAGGGCAGCGCTGCGGCCTTCCACTCGCTGGCCACGTCCGAGGCGGTCGCCGGAGCGGTCACGATGTGTCTGATCCTCACCGAGGTGGAACCGTCCGACGGGTCCCCGCTCGCCCGCAACTTCACCGAGTTCCGTTCCCCGGAGGGGCGCGCGAAGGCACTCCGCGTCGGTGACGACGAGCGGATCGACCTCACCGTCGCCCTCGACTGGAACAAGAACTACGGTGACAACGACCCCGACATCCTGGGCAAGAAGCAGCGGGATGGATTGCGTGCGTGGAGTTACGGCTACGCCAGCATGGCGAGCTACTACACCTACACCCCGTCCGTTCCGGCGGCGGCCAACCACAAACCGGTGTTGGTGACGGTGGGTGAACGCGACCCGATCGTCCCGGTCGACTACGTCCGCAGGTGTTTCGACGTCATCGGCGGGCCCGCGACTCTCGAGGTGATCCCCGGCGGAACCCACCAGCTGATGCTCTATCACACCGATGTGTATCTCCCCCTTGTCGACCGGTGGATTCGGGAGCAGTGTGCATCGTTGCCGACGGGCAGTGCGGCCGGACCGATGGGACACGACGATGCACACAGTTGAGGTGGGAAGCCGGCGCCTGGCCTTCACCGACGTCGGTCCCCGCGATGCACCGGCGATCATGTTCGGCCCCGGACTGTTCTTCGGCGGATGGATGTTCGACCCGCAGATCGAGGCGCTGAGCTCACGGTACCGGTGTGTCACCGTCGAGTGGCGCGGACAGGCGATCGTCGCGCATGACGGCGACGTCTCGATGGATTCCCTGACCGACGACGTCGTCGACCTGATCGAGGCACTGGAGATCGGGCCCGTGCACTGGGTGGGGCTGTCGATGGGCGGGTTCGTCGGACTGCGGCTCGGCGCCCGGCACCCCGATCTCGTGCGGTCGCTCACCCTGATGAACACCACCGACCAGCCGCTGCGAGATCGCAAGCAGATCATGGCCTTTCGGCAGCTGGCCTACGGGCAGTACGTGCTCTCGGCAGGCAAGATCGTCGATCTCGCCAAGTCCGTGATGTTCGGCCCGACGTTTCTCCGGGATCCGGCGAGCGCGGTGGTCCTGGCGAAGTGGGCCGAGTCCCTGCGATCCCGCAACCGTTCCGGTGCGCGTCGGGCTGCCCTGGCCGTCGCCACCCGGCGCTCGGTCGCCGACGAGACCCCGACGATCACCGCCCCCACCCTGGTGATCTCCGGAACCGACGACACCGCGATCGGTGCCGACGAAACCCGTTCTCTGGCAGAACGGATCGCCGGAGCCCGCCTGGTCGTCCTCGAGCGGTGCGGCCACATCAGCAGTCTCGAACGGCCCGACGCGGTCACCGACCTGCTTCGGGACTTCGTGCCCGGGGTCGACACCTGAGCGGGACCGAGCCCCCAGACCCTCCACACTTGCGCAGACACTCCGGGTGTAACCCCCGTGTGTCTGCGTAAGTGTGGAGGGTCTGTCGGCCATGGTAGAAGCAGCGTGGCAGCTCAGGCCGTGGCCGGTGCTGGGATCCCCGGGACCGGACGCGCGGCACGGACCGTCGACCGGATCCGGCCGAGTCGCTCGATTTCCAGGGTGACGACGTCGCCGGGTGCCAGCCACCGGTCGGAGGTCGGGTCCACTCCGATGTGCTCGAGCAGACATCCCGTGGCGACGGTTCCGCTCCCGATGAGGTCGCCGGGTGCCACCCGGGTTCCGCGTGAGGCGTAGGCGATCATGTCGCCGAACGACCAGTGCAGGTCCGACCAGTTCCCGGACGAGATCTCGACGCCGTTGACGCTCGCCGTCATCGACAGGCGGTATCCGCGTTCCGTGCGGACGTCGCCCAGCTCGTCCGGCGTCACCAGCATCGGGCCCAGGCTGGTGGCGGTGTCCTTGCCCTTGACCGGGCCGAGCCCGATGCCGACCTCGGCGGCCTGCAGGTCACGGGCACTCCAGTCACACAACACCATGTACCCGCAGATGTGGTCCTCGGCGTCCTGCGGTGCGAGATCCGAACCGGCGGTGCCGATCACGGCGCCCACTTCGAGCTCGTAGTCGAACAGGGCCGATCCGGGCGCCATCGTGACGTCGTCGGTGGGACCGATGATCGAGTACGGGTTGGAGAAGTAGAACGTCGGCTGCCGATACCACACCGGGTCCACGGTGCGGCCGAGCTGGGCGTTGCAGTTGACGACGTGTCCCTCGAAGGACATGTGGTCACGGAACGTCGGCGGGGTGTCGATCGGTGCGTGCACCTCGACCTCGATGAGCAGGTGCTTCTCGTCGGCGTCGGCGACGACGGCATGTCCTGCGTCGGTGAGGTTCTCGCCGGTGCGGATGAGCTGCAACAGGGTGGTCGTCGACGAGGAGTCGCCGACGACATGGTCACCGACCACCACGCCGACGGTGCGGCGTCGGGTGGTCGGCGACGTGTAGGTCACGAACTTCACCGGAATGCGGCCTTTCCCAAGGGGGTGGACATGTCAGACCCGTGCGACGTGGGTGACGGGGTTGGACAGACGGCCGAGACCGTCGATCTCGATGTCGACCACCGGCGTCATCCGGCTCATGTCGATCTCGTGGTGGGCGCGCGGGAATCCGGGAACGCCCTTGGCCGCGGTGCCGCAGGTGATCACGTCACCCGGCTCGAGGGTGAAGTAGCGGCTCGCCCACGACACGATCTTGCGGATGGAGTACGAGTAGCTGGCGGTGCTGTCCTCGGCGAACAGCGCACCGTCGGCGTAGCCGCGGACGGTGAGGGCGTCGGGATCGGCGATCTCGTCGCGCGAGACCAGCCACGGACCCATCGGGCCGAAAGTGTCTGCGCCCTTGGAACGTCCGTGGTACGTGAAGTACACCGCGAGGTCGTCGGGGCCGTTGACGCGGCGCCAGTTGAAGTACTCGTCGTAGCCGGGGGAGTCGGCCTTCTCGCGGGTGACGTCGACGGCGATCGAGTCACCGACCTTGAGACCCTGGGAGGTGATGTCGTTGACCACGGTGTAGCCGGCGACGTGGTCGAGGGCGTCGTCCTCGCCGACGTTGCGGGCGCGGCGGCCGATGATCACACCGAGTTCGAGTTCGGGGAAGGTGAAGCCGTAGTCGTCGCAGATCTCGATGTTGTCGCCATGTCCGACAAGCGAACTCGACGGCTTGAGGAAGAACATCGGGCCGGCCGGGTCGACGTGCGCGGTGTGGTTGAGGGCGACGTTGTTCATCGCCACGCCCAGGATCTTCCCGGCGTCGGGCACCGGCGGCAGCCAGGTGACCGTGTCGAGTGCCACCGTGGCGACCTCGCCGATGTGGGCGTGGGCCTGCCGGATCTGCTCCCAGGTCTCGGCGCCACCGGCGAGCAACTGCTTCATCGAGGCGGGTGCCTGGCCGAGTCCGGCCTTGTCGAACAGTGCCTGCAGCGGTACCACGGCGTCGGCGTCGGGGGTCGCCACCACGATCTGGTCGGTGCCTGCATGGTTCACGGATGCGAGTTTCATAGCGGTTGTGCCTCTCGGTGTTTCTTCGTGGTCAGGAGCGGACGGCGTCTTCGCCGAGTCGCGTGGTGGGGCCGGCCGTGGTCTGGCGGTGTCCCCAGGACCAGCCGACGCGCTCGTGGCGATCGCGCTCCCAGGTCTGGTCGTCGATGACGATGGAGCCCCAGCCGAGCTCGATCTCGAAGGCGGGGGAGGCGCCGACGTACATGGAGATGACGCCGTCGGTGGGATGGCGTCCGAGGTCGCGGGCGATGGGGAAGTGGTCGTCGATCAGGCGGTCGCGGATCGAGCCCAGTGCGTCGAGCTCGGTCACCTCGATCGCGACGTGGAGTACCCGCGGGTCCAGCCCGGGGGGCAGCTGCGCGAAGGCGAGGCTGTGGTGGCGTGGGTTGCAGCGCAGGAATGCGACGCGCCCGGCTCCGACGTCGGCGATCTCCGACAGCGTCATGCCCAGCGCCTCGGAGTAGAACTCCAGGGTCTTGCGGAAGTCGGAGACGCCGATGGTCATGTGCCCCATACCCATCTCGCCCACCGCGAAGTCGACGCCGTGCGGTGAGACGAACTGGGTGCGGATCGCGGTGCTCATCCCCCAGTACAGCTCGCCGGCATTGCCGTCGGGGTCGGTGAACCTCGCGACGTCCTCGGCGCCACGCAGGCGGGCGAGGTCATCGCGGATCTCGACGCTCGTCCCATGGGCCCGCAGGCGGTCGGCGACGTCGTGGAATGCCCGGAGGCCGGGTACCTCCCAGCCGGTGTAGGCGACGCCGTCGGTATCGGCGGCGTGCACGATGACCCGTGCATCCCGGTCGCTGTCGAGGCGCATGCCGAAGCCGTCGCCGGCGATGTCGCCGAACTCGACGCCCATGTGTGCGCCGAGGCGACGCCAGGTGGCGACGTCGGTGGCGTTGATGCCGACATAGCCGAGTTGTGTGACTCCGTGGATCACGGTATCCCTCCAGACTTTTCGGGGCTCGGATGCGTCCCCGGGATCTATATTAGATGTCTAATTATTAGGGCCGGAGCCCCCACCGCCGCAAGTGCGGTGGGAGTCGGCGGGTGAGAGTCGTTGTGGTGTGGACGTTCTCACATCGACGACGTGAGCGAATCGGAGCCGGTGCATGCCTCGGCGCCGTCCTGCCGCTCGAAGGAGTGCCCGCGGGTCTCCGGCAGCGTGAGCAGCGAGACCACGCTGATCACCCCGCACGCCACCAGCAGCCATGAGACCAGCGCGGTCGCTCCGTCCGAGGCGGCGATCAGGGAGGCGGCCACCAGTGGACCGAATCCGGCGCCCACCATCACGCCGATCTGGTAGGTCGTGGAGACGCCGGTGTACCGGATCGATGTCGGGAACAGCTCGGCGAGCAACGCCGGTGAGGCAGCGGTGACCGCGGTCATCACCAGGGACATGTAGAGGGCCACCGAGAACGTCATGACCGCCACGTTTGCGGAGTTGATCGCGGAGAACAGCGGGAAGGCGAGTGCGGCGGTGCCGATCGATCCCCACAGGACCACCGGGCGACGACCGATGCGATCGGACAGGGTTGCGAACAGGGGCGTGGTGACCGCGCAGAGCAGGGAACCCACGAAGACGGCCGTGATGGTCTGGGTCCGGGTGAATCCCACGGTCGGCGCGTAGGACAGCAGGTAGATGGTGAACACACCCTGACCCGCGAGTCCGGCGAGTTGCAGGCCGATGCCCTTCGCGACCACGCCGGACCGGGTACGGGCGAGCTCCAGGATCGGCGCCCGCCGGGCCCCCTGGCCGGTCTCGGTCTCGGCGTCGGTGAACACCGGCGTCTCCTCGACACGCGAGCGGACGTAGACCGCCAGCAGGAGCAGGACGAAGCCGAACAGGAACGGGATGCGCCACCCCCACGACAGCAGTTGGTCCTCGGTGAGGGCCGCGGTCAGCACGAGGGCGGTGATCGTCGCGAGCAGGGCGCCGACCATGGCGCCGAGGGCCGGGGCGCTCGCAGCCAGTCCCCGGCGGTCGGCGCGGGAGTGCTCGGCGGAGACCAGGACCGCGCCGCCGAACTCGCCGCCGACCGCCACGCCCTGGACGATCCGTAGGGCCAATAGGAGAAGTGGTGCCGCCGCACCGATCTGGGCCTGGGTGGGGAGCAGCCCGATCAGACCGCTGGCCAGCCCCATGATGATCAGCGTGGTCATCAGCACCGACTTGCGACCGGAGCGATCTCCGAAGTGCCCGAAGATCATCGCGCCCACGAACCGTGCCAGGTAGCCGGCGGCCAGGGTGGCGAGGGCGGCGATCGTGCCCATCGTCGGGCTCAGGTTGTGGAAGAAGATCTGGTTGAACAGCAGGGCGGCGAGCGTGCCGTAGATGAAGAAGTCGTGGTACTCGATCGTGGTTCCGAGGAAGCTCGAGAACGCTGCGCGCCGTGACTGATTCGGTGTGGTTGATCCGGACATGCGGGCTCCTTCTGCGGGGCCGGACGGGAGGGGTGCCGAGCTGTCCACGACGGCGTTCCGCTGCGAGGGGGGTGGCTCGTCACCAGAGGGAATGTGGTGGCTCTCTGGGATTGGTTAGATATCTAACTCTGCAGAGATTCCTACCACGTCTCCGGTGTGATGGCAATCACGAATCCGCTCGCGAAGTCATTGACATTACGTCGAACGTAATTCAATAATGGTGGACATTACTTCGCGTTCCCCTTCGTCAACCCTGGGAGTTCACACCATGACCAACACCGCGGACCTCGTCGACGACGTGCGGCCGGCGGCGGGCTTTCCCGCCCCTGACGTGCAGCGATTCCTGATGGGCGACTTCTCGTCGTCGCCGCTGGTGCAGCGCGCCCGGGACCTGGTCCCGGTGCTCGAGGAGCGGGCGCGTCACCAGTGGGAGCAGGAGCGAATCCTCGACGAGACCATCGCCGACATGCAGGACGCCGGCTTCTTCCAGATGCTGCAGCCGGCCCGCCACGGGGGATTCGAGACCACCCCGATCGAGTCCTTCGAGGTGACCGCGACACTGGCCGAGGCCGATCCGTCGGTCGGCTGGGTGCTCGGGGTGGTCGGCATCCACGCCTTCCACCTCGCGATGTACGACGACCGCGCCCAGGCGGAGGTCTGGGGCGAGAACACCAAGACCCTGATCAGCTCGCCGTACGCGCCGCGGACCGCACGTCGTGTGTCCGGCGGCTTCCGGCTCTCCGGGCGGTGGTCGTTCTCCAGCGGCAGCGACCACTGTGACTGGACCTTCCTCGGGCCAACATCGAGGGCGAGCCCAATCCCGGGCCGGGACCCGTCGGAACCCATGTATTCCTGCTTCCCCGTGCGGATTACGAGATCGTCCACAACTGGTCGGTGCACGGACTGCGGGCCACCGGCAGCAACGACATCGTCGTCGACGACGTGTTCGTGCCCGAGTACCGGACGCTCATGTGGGCCGACGTCATGGCCGGCACCGCACCCGGACTCGCGGTCAACGACGGTCCGCTGTTCACCCTGCCCTTCTTCCAGATCTTCTCGCGCGCGACGCAGGCGCCCACGGCCCTCGGTGCACTCAAGGGCATGGCCGACGCGCTGGTCGACTTCGCGCGCTCGCGCCGCCGCAACCCGAAGGACCCGGCGCTGACTCTCGCTCTGGCCGAGGCGTATTCGTTCGTCGACGAGGCCAAGGGCCGCCTGTACGCGAACTATGCCGCGCTGATCGCCCAGTCGGAGGGCACGCTGGTGCTCACCGAGGAGGAGCTGGAGAAGTTCCGCTTCCAGTCGGCACACATCCCGGGGCGTGCCGCACGGCTCGCGACCGAGCTCTTCCGGGTCGCCGGCGGCACCGGCATCTATGACAACCTGCCCTTCGGAAGGTATCTCGCCGACATCAACGCCACCCAGACCCACGCGCTGAACAACTACCAGGCGCGCGCCGTCGACTGGATGGGCCGAGTCCTCGACACCACCGACGCCCCGGTCGTGCTCCCGTGGGAGGAGAAGAAGTGAGCGCCCTCCTGCAGCCGGTTCCCGATCGGCCCGACATCGACGAGATGCGTCGCGCCTACGGCAGTTTCCCCTCCGGCGTCACCGCCGTGTGCGGACTGCTCGACGGCCGGCCGTTCGGTATGGCGGCCAGCTCGTTCACCTCGGTGTCGATGGAGCCGCCGCTGGTGTCGGTGTGCATCACCAACGGGTCACGCACCCTGGCCCTGCTGGGCCCCGGCATGCGTGTCGGACTGAGCGTGCTGGCCCACGACCAGGACCGGATCTGCCGCTCGCTGTCGGGGGCCGGTGATCGCTTCGCCGACATCGACTGGACCACCGATCCGTCGGGGTCGGTGTTCGTCGAGAAAGCGACGACATGGCTCGACTGCTCGGTGCACGATCTCGTTCCCGCCGGCGACCACCGCATCGTCCTGTTCCGGGTGCACGGGCATCGTGTGGAGGACGGATCGGAGCCATTGGTTTTCCATCGCAGCCGATTTCGGAGTCTCGTCGCCGGCTGACACGCGTCGTCGGGTGGAGGGGCCGCCCGCACCTCGCACGACACAGCGGACACCGTGGCCTCCGGATCTTCGCGCAGGCGACATGATGGAGCCATGACCGACGATCCGACCCGCGCCTACGCCGATGTCACCGAGGCGATCCTGCCCGCCGATGTCTGGCGCGACGACATCGACGCCAGCTCGATCATCTGGCACATGATCCGCATCGCACATCGTGCCGAGAACGAGATCGAGTTCGAGGTGCACCGCCCGCTCGGCTGGAGCTGGGCCGGATTCCGGGTCATGTACAACACCTTCGTCCACAACACCTGCGAGCCGGCCCAGCTCGCCGACATCCTCGGGGTGTCACGGCCGACCATCACCAGTGTGCTGACCCGTCTGGAGCGGGACGGGTACATCACGCGTACCCCGTCCGACGAGAACCGCCGGCGGGTCGAGGTGCGGCTCACCGAATCCGGTGAGAGTGCCGTCCGGCAGGTGCTCCCACTCCAGGTCGCCGCCGAGTCCCGGCTGCTGTCAGCGCTCGAACCGGACAAGCGCAGGCAACTGCGCACACTGCTCCACGAGCTGTACGTCGCGATGGAACGTGACGGTCACGACTGACCCGCGAGCAGGGCCACGCCATGTCCCGCAGTATCGCCATCCCCGGACTCACCGACGGCGACAATCCGATTCCGGCCGCATCGGTGGTGGGGAACATCCTGATGAGCGGGGCGATCCTCGGAATGCGCCCGGACCGAAGGGCATGGGGCCATGCTCGACGCCACGATGCTGTTGCAGTGTGATCTGGTGGCGGTCCCGACGCCCTGACCGCGGCGTCCGGTCATCTCACCCGGGCAGGGCGCCCGATTCGCTCCAGCGGGTCGACCCCATTGCCTCGGAGATCTTTGCGACACAGCCGAACAGCGGGTTCACGATGGTCGGGCTGCTGATCGCGACCTCGCCGGCGATCCCGGTGAGGACGCCCACCGCCCCGGCGACGCCGTTGGTGTGGTCGAAGACCGGTGCCGCGATCGCGTTGAGATGCATGATGCCCGACGTTCGGGGCACCTGTGCGGTCTCGGCGGTGTCGTAGAACCGGTCGTGGATCGCCTCGAGTCGTGACGCGAGTTCGCGTCGGTCGGTGATCGGATGGTGGCCCGTGTCGGTGAGCGTGCCGGCGTCCAGTACCTGTTTGCGTCGTTCGTCGGACGAGAATGCCAACAGCACACGCCCGGCGGCCGAGGCATGCCAGTCGAAGACCACGCCGAGTGCGAGGTGCAACGAGATCGGCCCACCGGCGTCGAGGGAGATCACCACCGTCGCCCCGCCGCCGCCGGGCACCGCGAGGTACACCGACTCGACGAGCTCGTCGCGGAGTTCACCCAACGGCGCGTGGGCGACCTCGGTGAGTTCGATACCGTCCATCGCGCGTTGCCCGAGACGGGCCAGCCGGCCACCGAGGACGAATCCGCGGTCGGCGCCGCCCTCCACGAATCCGAGGGCTTCCAGACTGTTGAGGTGCCGCCACACCCTGGGCGGTGTCATGCCCAGCTCGCGCGCGATCTCCGCGGCCGAGCGACGCGCACCTGCCGATGCCAGGAAGTCGAGGATCTCACCCGCCACCGCCAGTGCTTGGATCTCGACGGCTGGGGCACCCGCCGCATCGGTTCGTTCCGCCATCGTCGACGCTCCTCCTGCGTGGTGCGGTTGTTACCACAGACCGACGGTGGGCCCGATGGACCTCGTCGCATCCGGACGATGATCATACGGGCCCACCGCGATTGCCGGTCTCACCTCAGGCGGGGTGGCGGACCCGATCGCGCAGCGGAGCCTTGAGGACCTTGCCCGAGGCGTTGCGGGGCAGTACCTCCACGATCAGGACCTCGGAGGGCTTCTTGTAGGACGCCAGATGCTCGGTGCTGAAGGCGATCAGTTCGTCCGGGGTCGGTGCATCGGCCATGTCGTGCGGGACGACGATGGCGATCGGGGTCTCGCCCCACGTGGGATGCGGTGCCCCGACGACGGCAACCTCCCGGACCTTGGGATGGTCGGCGAGCACGGCCTCGACCTCGGCGCAGTAGATGTTCTCGCCGCCGGAGATGATCATGTCCTTGAGTCGGTCGACCACGAAGCAGAAGCCGTCGGCGTCCACGCGGACGAGGTCACCGGAATGGAACCAGCCGCCGCGGAAGGCATCTCGCGTGGCCTCCGGGTTCTCCCAGTAGGCGAGCATGGTGTGCGGTCCGCGGTAGACGATCTCGCCGACCTCGCCCGGCGCGACGTCGTTCATGTCGGTGTCCACCACACGGACGTCGACGAGGGGTACGGGCTTGCCGATCGAGCCGATCTTGTCGATCGCGTCGTCGCCGTCGAGCACGGTGGTGACCGGCGACATCTCGGTCTGGCCGAAGGTGCACACGTTCGCGACCCCGGGGAATGCGGCGCCCATGGCACGTAGGACCGCCGGGGTGGCCGGTGCGGCGCCCCAGGCGATGGTCCGCAGCCGCAGCGCGCGGTTCGGGATGGTGGGGCTCGCGCACACGGCCTGCCACTGGGTCGGGACCAGGAAGGCGTTGGTGACCCCCTCGGCCTCGAGGAGGTCGAGGAAGCCCTCGGGATCGAATGAGCCGGTGGGTACGACGACCGACGGGTAGCCGAGGATCAGATTGGGGACGAGGGCACCGACGGCGGCGATGTGGAACATCGGCGAGGTCACCGCCGACACCTCGTCGTTGCGGACCAACCGGAATGCCCGCACCAGGGTGATGGTCTGCGCGAGCAGGTTCTCGTAGGTCAGCATCGCGCCCTTGGGCCGCCCGGTGGTGCCCGACGTGTACATGATCATCGCGCACGAGTCCAGATCCACCGGGCCGGTGCCCTCGAAGGCGTCGGCCGTGCGCAGGGTGTCCTCGTATCCGGCGGCGTGGGGTGCGACTGCTGCCGGATCGTCGCCGACGACGATGGTGGGCAACGTACTGCCGTCCGGGCTGCGCAGATCGTCGACGAGGGCTCCGAGCGCCTGCTCCACGATCACCGCCGACGCTCCGGAGTTCTGCGCGAGGTAGGCCACCTCGGGTGCTGCGAGACGGAAGTTGACCGGAACGGCGATGGCGCCCAGGAGATTCACCGCCACCAGGGCCTCGACGAACTCGGGCCGATTGGTCAGCACCATCAGCACGCGGTCGCCGTCGGTCACCCCGCGCGAGGCGAGGGCGGTGGCCAGGCGGCGGCTGCGGTCGTCGAACCCGGCCCAGGTGGTGGTGGCCCCCTGGAAGCGCAGTGCCGGCCGATCCGGCTGTGACCGTGCGTGTTTGGCAACCTGCTGCATCCAGGTGAGGTGGGTGGTCGGGCTCGTCGTCACGGAAGTCGCCTTTCGGTGCGATGAGATCCGCGGCAACGTGCCGAGCGGTTCGGCATGCCACGACGCCGTGGCGGATCACATTGAACGTAACTCAATCACGTCCAATGTAACTAGTCGACGGCGCTCGGGACAAGGGTGTGTACCTCCCCGGGTCGCGTGCACGAGGAGGGGCGATCCCGGACGGTCAGGTCGCCAGTCGATCCCCGAGCCACGTGTCGACGTCGTCGAGGGCGGCTCGTCCCATGGGTGTCGGGTGTGCGGTGAAGCCGTGCGGCGCCCCCGGGTAGACGCGCAGGTCGACCTCGACCCCGGCCGCGGAGAGGTGGGCGGCCATGACGATGTTGTCGCGCATCAGGGTGTCGTCCTGTCCCACGACGACGAGTACCGGTGGCAGCCCGGTCAGGTCGGCGTAGACCGGTGAGATGTCGGGGTGGGTGCGGTCGGTTGTCGATCCGGCGTAGGCCTCGATGAAGTACTCGTCGGCGATCGCCCGTCCGCTCGGCGTCTGCCCGCTCAGGTCATAGGTCCCGAATTGCAGTGCTGCCGCACGGAACCGGCCGACACCGCGATCACGAAGGCGGACCAGTGTGGTCATCGCGAGGGTTGCGCCCGCGGAGAACCCACCGATGGCCAGGCGGTCGGTGCCGAAGCGCTCGGCGGCATTCTCGATGAGCCAGAGCGCCACGGTCTCACAGTCGTCCGGCGCGGCGGGCCACGGGTTCTCCGGTGCGAGGCGGTAGTCGACGCCGACCACCGCGATGCCGAGCCGATCCGCGATCGCGCGGTCGGCCACGTCACGCCGCGCCGCCGACCCCATGACGAACCCGCCGCCGTGGATGTCCAGGAGCACGCCGGCCGGATCGCCGGAGGTGGGGCGGTGAATCCGCACGGGGACGCTGCGGCCGCCGTGCTCGACGACGTCGGCCTCGGCCGGTGGATCGGCCCGATCCGGCGGGGGCTCCGTCGCCCGGAACGACAGGAGCTCGGCCTGATCGCCGGGGCCTCGCCCGAAGCCGCGCTGCAGGTAGAACTCGCGAGTCGGGTAGACCAGTGAATACAGGCGCGGGTCGATCGTCCGGGTCAGTCCGAGCTTCATCCGGTCAGGGTACGTCGGCGGCGCGAGTGGTCCGATCCGGCGACAAGTGCGGCTTTGCCCGTGTGGTCCCCACGGGCGGGCCAGGGTCGCTCGCCGAGGGTGCACCGCTCGGCGTCGCCCGGGACAGAGGGACGCGCATGGGAACCGGAATCGACGACGCGAAGCCGGCACGCAAGAGTGTCGTGAAGCCCGGCCGGCACGTGGAGCTGACCGCCCACTTCGATCCGGGGCGAAAGCCGAGCGCGATGACGAAGGCGCAGGGGGCGAAGGCGCTCGGGGAGGCCGAGACGCGCCTCGTCGAGCTCCAGGAGAAGCTGTATGCGCAGTCGGGTCGCGCCGTCCTGGTCGTGCTGCAGGCGATGGATGCCGCGGGCAAGGACTCCACCATCAAACACGTCATGGCCGGACTCGATCCGGTCGGCGTCGACGTGTACTCGTTCAAGGCGCCGTCGGCGACCGAACGCGAGCACGACTTCATGTGGCGCCACCAGCTCGTGGTGCCCGCGCTGGGCCGCATCGCCATGTTCAACCGCTCCCACCACGAGAACGTGATCGTCACACGCGTGCACCCCGAGATGCTCTGGCCGAGGACGTCGGTGGTCCGGCACGGACACGACCCCGACGCGATGTGGGACGAGCGCTACCGCGAGATCAACGACTGGGAACGGCGCCTCACCGTCCATCGTCAAACTCTTCCTGCACCTGTCCAAGGAAGAACAGCGCAAGCGTTTCCTGGCCCGGATCGACACCCCGTCGAAGAACTGGAAGGTCTCGCCGTCGGACATGGCCGAGCGCGCCTATTGGGACGGCTACCAGGACGCCTTCTCGCAGATGCTCAGCCACACCAGCACCGAGTGGGCGCCGTGGCACGTGATCCCCGCCGATCACAAGTGGTTCTCGCGCCTGACCGTGCTGTCGGTGCTGCTGACCACCCTTGAAGGCCTCGGCCTGGAGTACCCGGAGCTCGACGACGCCACGCGCTCCCACCTCGGTGACATCCGCAACCAACTCGTCGCGGAGAAGGGATGACCGACGGTCAGGTGCGGCTCCGGCCTGTTCACCCCTGGCGAAATATCCCCGGGAACAAACATCCTGCCACCTGAGTTGAGTCGGTCAGACTGAACTTTGGAGGTTTGTATGTCTCAGACATATTCAGTGCCCGTCCTGTTCGTTCCCGACCTGGTCGTCCTGCCCGGCATGGTGGTGCCGGTTCCCCTCGACGATGCGGCGCAGGCGACGGTCGACGCGGCCCGGGCCAGTGAGTCCGGAAAACTGCTGGTCGCCCCCCGGCTGGACGACCGCTACCCGACGCATGGCGTGATCGCCTCGATCGTCCAGGTCGGGCGGATGCCCGGCGGTCAGCAGGCCGCCGTCGTCAAGGGTGAGAAGCGTGCCCAGATCGGCACCGGTGCGCCCGGCCACGGCACTGCGCTGTGGGTGGAGATCACCGAGGTCGACGACGCGCCGATCACCGACGAGACCACGGCGCTCGCGGCCGAGTACAAGCAGCTCGTGCTCGCGATGCTGCAACGCCGCGAGGCCTGGCAGATCATCGACGCGGTCAACAAGATGACCGACCCGTCGGCGCTCGCCGACACCTCCGGGTACACCGCGTGGCTCACCGATGTCCAGAAGCGTGAACTGCTCGAGACCGCCGACGTCACCGCACGGTTGCGTCTGCTGATCGACTGGACCGGTGAGCATCTCACCGAGACCGAGGTCAACGACAAGATCGCCGACGACGTCCGCAACGGAATGGAGAAGCAGCAGAAGGAATTCCTGCTGCGCCAGCAACTCGCCGCCATCCGCAAGGAACTCGGCGAGGACGAGCCGGACGGCGCCGACGACTACCGCGGCCGCGTCGAGTCCGCCGACCTGCCCGACAACGTCCGTGAGGCGGCGATGCGGGAGGTCGGAAAGCTCGAACGTGCCAGCGATCAGTCCCCGGAGACCGGCTGGATTCGCACGTGGCTCGACACGGTGCTCGACCTGCCCTGGCAGGTCACCACCACCGATTCCACCGACATCGCCGGTGCCCGTGAGATTCTCGACGCCGATCACCATGGCCTCGACGACGTGAAGGACCGCATCGTCGAATACCTCGCGGTGCGTGCGCGTCGCGCCGACCGTGGGCTGCAGGTCGTGGGCGGTCGTGGCTCGGGTGCCGTGATGGTGCTCGCCGGTCCGCCCGGCGTCGGCAAGACTTCGCTGGGCGAGTCCGTCGCCCGGGCCCTCGGCCGCAAGTTCGTGCGTGTCGCTCTCGGCGGTGTGCGCGACGAGGCCGAGATCCGCGGTCACCGCCGTACCTACGTCGGTGCCCTGCCCGGCCGGATCGTCCGTGCCATCGGCGAGGCGGGGTCGATGAATCCCGTTGTGTTGCTGGACGAGATAGACAAGGTCGGCTCGGACTACCGGGGTGACCCAGCGGCCGCGCTGCTCGAGGTGCTCGACCCGGCGCAGAACCACACCTTCCGTGACCACTACCTCGACCTGGATCTGGACCTCTCCGATGTCCTGTTCCTCGCGACCGCCAACGTCGTCGAGAACATCCCGTCGGCGTTGCTGGACCGGATGGAGCTGGTGACCATCGACGGCTACACCGAGGACGACAAGGTGGCCATCGCCCGCGACCACCTGCTGCCGCGGCAGCGGGAACGGGCGGCGCTCACCGACGCCGAGGTCGCCGTCACCGATGCCGCGCTACGTGAGGTTGCCGCGAACTACACTCGCGAACCCGGTGTGCGACAGTTCGAACGGCTGCTAGCGAAGGCAATGCGCAAGGCCGCCACAAACATCGAGAGCGGTAAGACACAGACGCCGGTCACCATCGACGAGCCCGATCTCAAGGACTACCTCGGGCGTCCCCGGTTCACCCCCGAATCCGAGGAGCGCACCGCGGTTCCGGGTGTCGCGACGGGTCTGGCCGTGACCGGGATGGGTGGCGACGTGCTGTTCATCGAGGTCAGTCGGGTCGGTGGTACCGGCGCCGACGGCGAATCGGCCGGCGGCACCAGGCTGCAGCTGACCGGTCAGCTCGGTGATGTGATGAAGGAGTCCGCACAGATCGCACTCTCGTATGTGCGATCGCACGCAAGCGAACTCGGCATCGACCCGCATGCGCTCGAGGGCACCGTGCACGTGCATGTGCCCGCCGGCGCGGTTCCCAAGGACGGCCCGAGTGCCGGCGTCACCATGGTCACCGCCCTGGTGTCGATGGCGACCGGCCGCAAGGTCCGCGCCGATGTCGGCATGACCGGTGAGGTCACACTCAACGGTCGCGTGCTGCCGATCGGTGGGGTCAAGCAGAAACTGCTTGCCGCACAACGCAACGGGTTGAAGACGGTCTTCATCCCGCAGCGCAACGAGCCCGACCTCGACGACGTCCCGGCCGAGGTTCTCGATGCGCTCGAGGTCACGCCGATGGTCGACGTCGCCGAGATCGTCGCCCGGGCACTCGAACCCGTCCAGAACGGGGCGAGCGCCGCGGCCTGACGGCCGCACAGTGGCCGGTCACCTGCACAGGGGTGCGCGGGTGGCCGGCCACTCTGCGGTGTCCACACCGTTACCACGTCACGCCGGTTGTACGCGGACTCGTCGTGAATCCGAAGCAGATTCACAGGCCGGGTCCGTAGTGTTCGGTTCCATGACAGCCCAGCACGACGATGTGACCGCGAACCCCGACAGTCCCCGCTCCACGAGACGATTCCCCAGCCGACGTTCCGTGCTGGCCGGCACCGGATCGCTGAGTATCGCCGGGTTGCTCGCCGCGTGCGGCGTCGGGTCGTCCGACGGCGACTCCGCATCGAGTGCGTCGTCGTCGGCGTCGAGTGGGTCGGCCGCGGCGTCGGCCACGGTGACCGCCGCCGACCGCGAGATCCTCGCGGGGCTGCTCGCCGAGTCGCCGGCGTGCCCGCTCTCCAAGGACGTCACCGAGGGCCCCTACTGGTTCGACGTCGACCGCATCCGATCCGACATCCGTGAGGATCGCGAGGGTGTTCCGCTCGAACTGGCCCTGCGCGTGGTGGATCTGGAGAACTGCACCGCCGACGGTGCGGGGACCCCGATCCGCGACGCCGTCGTCGAGATCTGGCACTGCGATGCCCTCGGCATCTACTCCGGCTTCGAGGCGACCTCGAGTCAGCCGAACGGTGGGCTCGGTACCCCGGGTGGCGCCGGTGCCCCGCCCGCTCCGCCGAACGGGACCCCGGGCGGGTCACAACCGGGCGGGGGTGACGCCCCGCAGATGCCCGATTCCGGTGTCGCCGACTCCGACGGCTCCTACAGCGAGGGCGAACGGCAGAGCAAGACAACCGATTCCGAGAAGTACCTGCGTGGTGCGCAGCCGACGGATCAGAACGGGGCGGTGTACTTCACGTCGATCTTCCCCGGCTGGTACTTCAGCCGGACGGTCCACATCCATGTGCGGGTGCACATCAACCGCAAGGAGGTGCTCACCACGCAGCTCTACTTCGATGACGAGCTGAGCAACAAGATCTTCAGTACCACAGCGCCGTACAGCACCCACACCAATCGCGACACCACCAATGCCACTGACCACATCTTCGATGCGACCGGCCTGCTGCAGGCATCGCAGACCGACGGAAAGGTCTATGCGGCAATCAACCTGGGCGTGGATACGTAGGCTCGGGTGGGGGCGGTTGCGCCTCTTCGTACCCAGGCCTCTCCGGCTGTGCTCCCCGCCGCGCTCGGCCTCGCCTGCTGTGCTCCCGAAACTAGGGGAAGGTCGCCTTCCCCTACTTTCGCTGCCTTCCCCGTGTTGCAACCCGGGGAAGGAGGCGAAACCAGGGGAAGGCGCGCTTTCCCCTACTTTCGGGTAACAACAGTTGGGCTGGGCTCCGAATCAGAATGGTGCCCGCTTCGTCGAAGGCTTGTCCCGCTGTGTGGAACCGCTGCTCGCCAGGTTTCCTGCCCCGGGCACATACCCCGCCCACCGAAACCAGGGGATGCTCGTCTTCCCTTGGTTATCCACTGTTCCCCTAACTGCAACACGGGGAAGGTGGCGAAAGTGGGGGAGCGTCACTTTCCCCCACTTTCGGGCGGGTGGGTGACGTAGCGGAGGTAGCCGGACCGACGACGCGCTATCCACAGTCTGTGATATCCCCAGGTTTGTCCACAACCTGTGAATTGTTCTCCGAATCGGGTCCATTCGGCTGCGAGCATCGGCTGATGACCGACATCGACGGCTTCGACTTTCGCACTCGAGAGAGCTCTGACGACCGGCTGATCCTTCGCCGGAAAGTGATCCGGACCGGTGCGACCGATCAAGATCTCCGACGTGCCGTGAACGACAACGAGATCGACCGGATTCGCTGGGGAGCGTATCTGCCGGTCGAGACGCGAACCGGTGTCGACTCCCACGAGATCCAGATGTATCGATACCGCGAGATGATCCGGGCTGCTGTCCAGACCGGAACGGACCGAAGGTTTCTCAGCCATCAGTCCGCGGCGGTCGTGCACGGCCTGCCGATGCTGAACCCCGACCTGACGACGGTGAACTTCACCGCGGTGAAGTCCGGTCGGACATCGCCCGGTCTGATCGTTCACCAAGCACGGATCACCGAATCCGATCTCATCACCATTACGGGCACAACGCTGACATCGCTCGGTCGTACCGTGTGCGACGTCGCACGTTCTGGCACACTGCGCCAGGCGATCTGCGTCGTCGATGCCGGCCGGTGGATGGCTGCGCAACAGGAGGAAGACCTCGATCTCGACGGTGTTGTCAGCCGTATGTCCGGCCTGCACGGGATGGCCACCGTACGTTTGGCGATCGAGCACTCGGTGGAGGTATCGGAGAGTGTCGGCGAATCACTGAGCCGAGCCGTCATGCTCGAGGAGGATGTTCCGGTGCCCGAATTACAAGTTTTGGTGGAGCTTGCGGACGGCAGTACCAAATTCGGTGACTTCGGCTGGCGTGACGCCGAGGGCCGGCTGTGCGTCGTCGGCGAGTTCGACGGCCGATTCAAATACCACCGAGAATCCGCGGCGAGTGGTGGGCGTCTGGCCGAGGACGTCATCTACGACGAGAAGCTGCGCGAAGACGCCATTCGCGACTGCGGGATCATCGTCGTCCGATGGACGTGGGACGACTTACGCAATCCGCGGCGGTTCCGGGAGAAGATCCTGACCGCGCTTCGTCGTGCCGGGCTGCTCACCGAGCCCGACTGAAAGTAGGGGAAGGAGATCCTTCCCCTACTTTCGTAACCTTCCCCGTGTTGCAACCAGGGGAAGACGGAGAAACCAGGGGAAGGCGACCTTCCCCGGGTTTCGGCACCTTCCCCGGGTTTCGGCACCTTCCCCGGGTTTCGGCACCTTCCCCGGGTTTCGGCACCTTCCCCTGGTTTCGGGCCTTTCGCGGGTTTCGGGCCTTCAACCGGGTGAAGATCCGAAAACCGCAGTAGCTCAACCGATATGCATCGGCATGGTGGGTGGGCCGTCGGGGGCGAGGCGGTCGGTGTCGTCGGAACGGCCGGTCAGTGACTGTGCGTAGGCCACACCGAGAGAGAGCAGCAGCAGTCCGACGACGATGAAGGCGATGGCCCGGAACAGGCCGTCCAGCGCGGTCAGATCGAACAGGAACAGCTTGGCCACCGCTGCGGTGATGACGCCCATACCTCCCGACATCGCCAGTGCCCGCGTGGTTCCGTGCAGACGGCGGGCCCACAGCAGGGCCACGACCGCGGTGATGGCCCAGACGATGGTGGCGGCCATGTGCCCGGCGCGGAAGCCGCCGTCGGTGCCACCGCTGATCCACGCGCCCGAGGACACGCAGACGACGGTGAGCAGGCCCAGGCTGATCAGGCCGGCGAGGACGACGATCGAACCCTGGGTCGCCTTGTCCGCCACACGCATCCAGCAGTACGCGAGCACGACGACGGCGGCCACGGCGAGCGCGGAACCGGCGGTGAGGGTGATGCGCCACGGTGTGTCGACCGCGTCGGCGATCAGTAGCTGGGCCAGTGCGCCGTTCTCGAGCAGTGCGAGCAAGCCGAAACTGCCGATGACGGTGGCGATCACGCGGAGGGGGGTGGCGAGGTCGCCGGCGTACCGGACGCTGAGGCCCAGTGCGAGCGCGGCGCCGAACAGACCGAGGGTGCCGCCCTGTGCACCGGCTCCGAGGCCGATTGCGATGGCACCGGACGCCGCACCCGCCGACAGCCATACGGTGCGGACCTGGAGCGGGGCACTGGTGATCAGGTGGGCGGTGAAGGCGAGGGCGACGAGCAGCGTACCGGCGGCGGCAAGCATGATCGCGGCGATCGGGTGGCCGAGCAGATCCGTGGTCCCGATGATCGGTAGTACGCCGACCGGGGCGAGCAGGGCGAGCAGCATCGGGTGAGAGCTGCTGCGCAACAGGCAGACCGCCGAACCGAGGGTCAGCAGGAAGGCGGCAGCGGCGACCAGGACGAACTGGACGACGGTGGTGTCACCGGGGGCGACGAGGAGCAGCGTCGGTGGGATCACCGCGGCGACCGCGTTGAGTACGTACATCGCGGTCCAGTCGCGGCCGAGCTGCACCCCCAGTGACGCGGTGGCGTAGACCAGGAGGAAGACGACGAGTGTCAGGTCCACGCCGCCGGTGAGGAACGGCGCCAGGATCAACAGTGCCACGGCGAGTGTCACACCGAGCGGCTGCGAATCCCACCAGCGCGCGACGCCGAGTCCGGCGGCGGCGATCGCCCCGGCCGTGATCAGGCCGGTGGTACCCGGAATCCAGTGATACAGCGAGGTGGCGGCGAGGACGGTGAACCAGGCTGTCGCGGTGCCGGTGGCCACCAGACCGAGTGCCCCGGTGCGCTTTTCGGCTGTACGACCGATGGCGATGCCGGCCCCGAACAGGACCGCGGCGAGGACGGCACCGCCGGCGACCCGCAGTTCCGGTCGTAGCCACCCGGCCTGGGCGGCGGCCACCAGCAACAGGATCACGCCGATCAGGGTGATCGCGACACCGACGAAGGCCAGGATCTTGCCGAGGGTGCCGCGTTCGGCGGCGGCGGCGATGCGATCCCGGAGCGGGATCGAGGGTTGCTGCGGCGGTAGTGGGACGCCGAGATTGTGGCCACGGCCGGGATACGGTGCGACCGGCGGGATGTAGGTGATCGGGGGGACCGGCGGGCGAAGACCGGGAGGCGGGTAGGGCGTCGGGGCCCAGACGTGCGGCGGGACGAGCGGGCGAGACCCGGCGGTGTGCGGCGCGGCCGGGTCGGGAACCGGGGAAGGAGTGGTCATGTGTTCCAGCGTCGCGGGCGCGGGCGCCGGGCGGATGCGTGAAACCACTCAGATCGCGTGAGTACTCCACCGTCCGGGGTGAGGCGACCTGGGGACACCCGGTCAGGACAGGCCGTTCTCCATGGCGTAGCGGGCCAGTTCGACGCGGTTGCCCAACTGCAGTTTCCGCAGGGTGGCGCCGATGTGGTTCTCCACGGTCCGTGGGCTGATCGACAACCGCTCGGCCACCTGCCGCGACGAGAGCCCCTTGGCCACGTGCCGGAGCACCTCGGTCTCGCGTACGGTCAGGGCCGGGGTGTCGGGCTCGGGGGAGCGTGCGATCCGACGGTACTCACCGAGCACCAGTCCGGCCAGTCCCGGGGTGAACACCGGCTGCCCGTCGGCGGTGGCCCGCACCGCCGCGATCAGCTCCGATTTCTGGGCACTCTTGACCAGATAGCCGGTCGCTCCCGCCTTGATCGCCTCGAGGACGTCGTCCCGCTCGTCCGACGCCGACAGGATCAGCACCCGGGTTCCGGGGCTGCCCGCGATCACCGCACGGGTGGCCGCCGCCCCGGTGCCGTCGGGCAGGTGCATGTCCATCAGCAGCACATCCGGCCGGCAGGCCGGGGCCAGTCGGGTCGCACGATCGACGCTGTCGGCCGTGGCGACCACCTCGAAGCCCTCGTCGGCGAGGTCTCGCGCGACGCCGTCGCGCCACATCGGGTGGTCGTCGACCACCATCACCCGGATCGGCGACGGCGGTGTGGTCTCCGGTTCGGTCACGGTGCACCGTCCTTTGCGGTTCGAGTGCTGTTCGTCCGGGTGGTGTTCGCAGGCGACGCCACCGGGATGGTCAGCTCCCATTCTGTGCCCGCGTCGGGTGCCGTTTCCAGATGTGCGGTACCGCCGAGGTGTTCGATCCGCCCGACGATCGAGCGGGCGATCCCCATCCTCCCCTCGGCGGCCGCGGCGTCCAGCCGGCCGTCGGGGATGCCGACGCCGTCGTCGCGCACCGACAGCACGATCTCGTCGTCGAGGTCCTCGAGCAGCATGAACACCCTGGTACCGGGGCCGGCGTGCCGGTCGACGTTGTCGAGGATGTTGCGGACCGCGGCGAGGATCTGGGTGACCGTCGACGCCGCGAGCGTCACCGGTTCGGGTGGTGCGCTCACCGACACCGACTCGCCGGCGAGGCCACGGAGTGCAGCCGAGAGGTCGGCATCGCGCACCGTGGCGGGCGGGCCCGCGTCGGTCGGCGGGATGACCGGGCCGTCGGCGATCAGCCGGCGGAGTCGTCGTTCCTGCTCGGCGGCGAGGTCGGCGAGGTCGGCACTCGGTCCGCCGATCTCCCGTCCGCGGCGCGTGATCAGTGCGAGTACCTGCAGCACCCCGTCGTGCACCTCGCGCGCGAGCCGTTCACGCTCGGCGGCCGCGGCGGCCGCACGCACCGCGGCGGTGAGCTTCTCCGCCGACACCCGAGCGCGGGTGGCGGCCATCCCGACGGCGAGTCCGGCGGCGACGATCAGCAGGATGGTGGCGTTGCGGCCGAAGTTCAGCATCAGCTCACCCTTGACGTAGAAGTTGGTGAGCCCGATGACCAGGCCGCCGGCCACACCCCACCACGGGCCGCCGAGCAGTGCCGCCGACAGCATGCCGTTGGCGCAGTACAAGGTGGTGGGCCAGGTCTGGTTGCCGGTGACCCAGGTGTCGTCGGCGACGTACGACGTCGACAGCATCATCACCACGAACACCGACAGCTCGATCGCGACGAACCACCAACGCCGTCCGAAACCGATCAGATAGCCCGTCGCCCACCACACGTTGGCGGCGGTGAGCAGACCGAACAGCACCCAGGTCAGGCCCGGGCGGGTCAGATCGGCGTCGATCGCGATCAGGAACCCCAGGGCGTAGATGAACGACACCAGCCGGAAGATCTGCGCGGCCCGCCACAGTGGGGCGACCGGATCACGATCGTCGTTCACGTTCCCATCCTCTCTCATCCGGGCTCCTGACCGGCATTTTCGGATATGAGTGAACATCGCTCAACTTTTTTCCGGAATCGGGAATGATCCCCCCAGGGGGCCTGTTGAACCCTTCGAGAAACCTGAGTCACAAAGACTCAACTTGAGTTGACCGGACCGACTCGACCCGGTAGGACATTGAGTCGGACGCACTGAAGTTGGCTCTCGGGCGCAGGTTTGCACAGACCACTCCCCGCGGTGGTGCACCAGCTCGACCCGGGGGCCATGACTTGGGTGCATACCCGGATACATAGGAGGAATCGCAAAGATGTCTCGTGCTGTCGGAATCGACCTCGGCACCACCAACTCCGTGGTCGCCGTCCTCGAAGGTGGCGAGGCCACCGTCATCGCCAACGCCGAGGGCTCCCGGACCACCCCGTCGGTTGTCGCGTTCGCGCGCAACGGCGAGGTACTCGTCGGGCAGCCGGCCAAGAACCAGGCGGTCACCAACGTCGACCGGACCATCCGTTCGGTCAAGCGCCACATGGGTGAGGGTGACTGGACGGTCGCCATCGACGACAAGAAGTACACCCCGCAGGAGATCAGCGCCCGGACGCTGATGAAGCTGAAGCGCGACGCCGAGGCCTACCTGGGTGAGGACGTCACCGACGCGGTCATCACCGTGCCGGCCTACTTCAACGACTCGCAGCGTCAGGCCACCAAGGAAGCCGGCCAGATCGCCGGCCTCAATGTGCTCCGCATCGTCAACGAGCCCACCGCCGCGGCACTCGCCTACGGCCTGGACAAGGGCGAGAAGGAACAGACCATCCTGGTCTTCGACCTCGGTGGCGGTACCTTCGACGTCTCGCTGCTCGAGATCGGCGACGGTGTCGTCGAGGTCCGCGCGACCTCCGGTGACAACAACCTCGGTGGTGACGACTGGGATCAGCGCGTCGTCGACTGGCTGGTCGAGAAGTTCAAGAGCACCAGCGGCATCGACCTGACCAAGGACAAGATGGCCATGCAGCGTCTGCGTGAGGCTGCCGAGAAGGCCAAGATCGAACTGTCGGCGTCGCAGTCGACCTCGATCAACCTGCCCTACATCACCGTCGACGCCGACAAGAACCCGCTCTTCCTCGACGAGCAGCTGTCGCGCAGCGAGTTCCAGAAGATCACCTCGGATCTGCTCGAGCGCACCCGTGCGCCGTTCACCGCGGTGATCAAGGACGCCGGCATCTCCGTCGGCGACATCGACCACGTCGTGCTCGTCGGTGGTTCGACCCGGATGCCCGCCGTCACCGACCTGGTGAAGGAACTCACCGGTGGCCAGGAGCCCAACAAGGGCGTCAACCCGGACGAGGTCGTCGCCGTGGGTGCGGCCCTGCAGGCCGGTGTGCTGCGCGGCGAGGTCAAGGACGTGCTGCTGCTCGACGTCACCCCGCTGAGCCTCGGTATCGAGACCAAGGGTGGCGTGATGCACAAGCTGATCGAGCGCAACACCACCATCCCCACCAAGCGCTCGGAGACCTACACCACGGCCGAGGACAACCAGCCGTCGGTGCAGATCCAGGTGTACCAGGGTGAGCGTGAGATCGCCTCGCACAACAAGCTGCTCGGCAGCTTCGAGCTCGGCGGCATCGCACCGGCCCCGCAGGGTGTCCCGCAGATCGAGGTGACCTTCGACATCGACGCCAACGGCATCGTGCACGTCACCGCCAAGGACAAGGGCACCGGCAAGGAGAACTCGATCCGCATCCAGGAGGGCTCGGGCCTGTCCAAGGACGAGATCGACCGGATGATCAAGGACGCCGAGGCGCACGCCGAGGAAGACCGCAAGCGTCGTGAGGAGGCCGAGACCCGCAACCAGGCGGAGTCGCTGGTCAACCACACCGAGAAGTTCCTCAAGGACAACGAGGACAAGGTCCCGGCCGAGGTCAAGACCAAGGTGGAGGCGGCGATCGCCGAGGCCAACGAGGCCCTCAAGGGCACCGACATCTCCGCGATCAAGTCGGCCATCGAGAAGCTGTCGGCCGAGTCGCAGGAGATGGGTCAGGCCATCTACGCCGCATCGGCCGCCGAGAGCGCCGACGGTGCCGCCGCCGGTGGGGCCACCGGTGCCGCCGACAGCGACGTCGTGGACGCCGAGGTCGTCGACGAGCCCACCGGAGACAACAAGTGACGCAGGCGGACCCGCACGGTCCGGCCGGTGATGAACCGATCACCGTGACCGACAACCGACGGGTCGACCCGGAAACGGGTGAGGTCCGCGGCCAGGGTGAGTCCACCCCGGCGGACGGGAGCGATTCGGCTCCCGCCGCCGAGGCGGCCCCTGCCCCGGAAGAGTCCGCCACCGCGGCATCCGACGAGGTCGCCGAGCTCACCGCGGCGCTCCAGCGCGAGCGTGCGCAGTTCGCCAACTTCAAGCGGCGCTCTGAGGAGGAGAAGCAGGGCCGGGTGGCCTATGGCAAGCAGGTGCTGATCGAGAAGCTGCTGCCGGTCCTCGACGATCTCGACCGCGCCCGTGAGCACGGCGATCTCGAGACCGGACCGCTGCGTGTGGTCGCCGACAAACTGGCCGGCACCCTCGACTCCGAGGGTCTGGTCAAGTTCGGTGAGCCGGGCGACGAGTTCGATCCGGAACTGCACGAGGCCGTCCAGCACGACGGCAGCGGCGCCGAGCCGGTCATCGGCTCGGTCTACCGCAGCGGATACCGATTGGCGGACAAGGTGATCCGGACCGCCATGGTGACCGTCACCGATCCGGTCCCGGCCGCCGGTGACGCCGCAAGCAGTGGTGCATAATCACCTGCACACCCTTTCGGTGGTGCGCTGACGCCGTCCCCGGCGCGCGCACCACCGAAGCCGGTGCAGCAGAAGACCGGTACAACTGCAGACACGACTTCATCCAGACACGTTCATATCGAAGGAGGTGACGTCTGGTGGCTCCGCAACGAGAATGGCTCGAGCGGGATTTCTACAAGGATCTGGGCGTTGCTTCTGACGCTTCGTCTGAAGAGATCAAGAAGGCTTACCGCAAGCTCGCCCGCGAGCTGCACCCGGATGCCAATCCCGGGGACACGAAAGCCGAAGAACGATTCAAGCGGGTGTCCGAAGCGCACAGCGTGCTCTCCGATGCCGACAAGCGCAAGGAGTACGACGAGACCCGCGCGATGTTCGCCGGCGGCCGGTTCCGCGGCGGCGGCAACGGTTTCCCCGGGGGATTCCCCGGTGGTGGCGGCGGAACCCGGTACTCCACCGACGGTGGTGCCGACTTCAACATCGGCGACCTCTTCGGCGGCGGTGGCGGCGCAGAGTCCGCAGGCGGTTTCGGTGACCTGTTCGAGGGGCTGTTCAACCGCGGCGGGACAAGCGGTGGGCGGGGTACGTCCACGGCGACCCGCCCACGGCGCGGCAACGACCTCGAGACCGAGACCACGCTGACCTTCGCCGACGCCGCATTGGGTACGACCGTCCCACTGCGGGTGACCAGTCCGGCCCCCTGCACCACCTGCCACGGCAGCGGTGCCAAGCCGGGCACCAGCCCCCGGGTCTGCCCCCACTGCAACGGCTCCGGCTTCGTCAGCCGCAACCAGGGCGCATTCGGGTTCAGCGAACCGTGCCAGGACTGCCAGGGCACCGGCTCGCGGATCGACGATCCGTGCACCGACTGCGACGGCAGCGGCGTCAAGGTCCGCGCCCGCACCATCAACGTCCGCATCCCGGCCGGTGTCGAGGACGGGCAGCGTATCCGTCTGGCCGGCCAAGGTGAGGCCGGACGCCGCGGTGCGCCGTCTGGCGACCTGTACGTCGTCGTCCACGTCACCCCCGACCGGGTGTTCACCCGCAGCGGCCACGATTTGCGTGTCCAACTGCCGGTGTCGATCTCCGAGCTGGTGCTCGGGGCGACCGTGTCGGTGCCGACGCTCGACGGCTCGGTGGGTGTCAAGATCCCGCCCAACACCACCGACGGCCGGACCCTCCGGGTCCGCGGACGCGGTGTGCCCAAGCGGGCCGGCGGTGCCGGTGACCTGCTGGTGACCGTCAAGGTGGAGGTCCCCCGCAAGCTCGACGACGCCGCGGTGGACGCCATGAAGGCCTACGCCGAGGCCGAGCGGGCGGCCGGATTCGATCCACGGGCGGGCTGGGGGCGATGAACCATGGCCGCAGCACGCAAGAATCCGAATGACCCCAACGCCACCTTCATGATCTCGGTGGCGGCCGAACTGGCCGGCATGCATGCGCAGACCCTGCGCACGTATGACCGGCTGGGTCTGGTCACCCCGCAGCGCACCAGCGGCGGCGGGCGACGCTACTCGTCGCGCGATGTCGAGGTGCTGCGCGAGATCCAGCGCCTCTCCCAGGAGGAGGGCGTCAACCTCGCCGGCATCAAACGGATCATCGATCTGACCAATCAGGTCGACGCCCTGCAGCAGCGGATCCGCGAACTGCAGGGGGAGGTCGAGGCGCATCGGTCGCGACGCGGGGGCGAGCTGGTCCCTGTGCCGCGGACCAATGCGCTGGTGGTGTGGCAACCACGCCGCCGACGCGGGACGGAGTGAGGCCGGACCGACCGCACGGTCGTCGGCCACACGCCGGCCCGGCCCGGACAACCACAAGCACGTTCACAGCAGATCCGATCCTCAGGTGGCCTGTCGCCACCTGAGGATCTCGCGTTAACCTGTGGCGTTGACGAGAGGTCGTGGGAGATCGCGGCCGGGAGAGGAGATGACGGGTGAGCCAGCCTGCGGAGTTCTCCGTCGCCGAACCCGCCGTACTCGGTGTGTCGGTGCTCGGCGAGGAGATCGCGATGGTGGTGCGTGACGCCACCGGCGACATCGTGGCCAGCAATCTCGTCGAACTCACCGATGCCTCCCCGACGTCGGCGGCCGCGGCCTTCGCCGACCTGGTCGAATCGGCGCCGTTCCGGGTCGACGACATCGTGATCGCCTGTGCCCGCGACGACGTCCGCGCCCACCTCGAATCGGTGCTGCACGGGCCGTCGGCACCCGCCTGGGCGGCTTCGGTGGGCTTTGTCGACCTGCCGTCGGTGCTCGCGCAGGCCGCGCGCCGCGAAGCCGACGGAGTGGTGGTGGCCGTGGCCCTCGACGGCGCCGGATCGGTGGCCGCGGGCCGGACCATCGCCCTGGTCGACGCGTCCCACGGAACCGCGGTGGAAGCACTGGAAGTTCCTGTTTCACAACAGATTCCGGTGACCCATCCGGAGGGATTGCGGCCGCTCGCGGACTACCTCGCCGCGTCGTCGGTGCCCCGCGTGGTGTGCGTCGGCTCCGGTGCCGACACCCCCGGTGTGATCGGTGCGATCGAATCCACGGGGGTGCGTGCCACGGTGGTCCCGGCCCCGGTGTTCGCCCTGGCGCAGGGGACCACCCAACTCCTCGCGACCACCACCCACCGGATCGCACCGATGGCCGGGGTGGTTCCCGTCCCGGTGGCCCCGGTGAGCGCGGTGGCCGCGGCCGCCGCGTCGCGCGGTGCGATGCCCCCGCCACCTGCCGACCCCGCGCTCCTGGCCACCGCACCGACCCCCGGGTCTGCGCGCGGGAGCACCGGCTTCGGCCTGCGGTGGTGGGCGATCGGTGGGGCGGCCGGAGTCGCCGCCCTCGTGTGCCTGACCGTCCTGGTGGCGCTGTTCACCGGCGACGACGGGACCAGTCCGGCCGCCACCACCTCCACGGTGACGGCGCCGGGCACGACGGAGCAGGTCACCGTCACCCGCACCGAGGCCGGTGACGCCGCGACGGTCACCGACGAGCAGACCGTCACCCGTACCGTCACCGCCACGCCGCAGACCCGGACCACCGAGCGCACCGTCACCGAGACCGTCACCCAGACCGCCGACGCCACCGTCACCGCCACCGAGTCGGAGACCGTCACCGAGACGGTGACCGTGACCGAGTCGCCGCAGGGGCAGGGTGGCTCCGGTCCACAGGGCTAGCAAGGGCCCGCCCGCGGGGGATCTCAGTACATGGGGTCGTGCTGGATCAGGCTGGCGCGGACCCCGGCGATGATCAGACCGCGTCGGGTGTTCTCCACCATGGCCGGCGACCCGGTGATCAGCGTCTGGTGGTCGTCCCGCGGTCCGGCCGCCGCCACCACGTCGACGAGTCGGCCGATCTCGTGGTCGATGCCCAGATCCGATGGTGACGCCGTCTGATCGATCCACCACGGGTTCTCCGCATTCTCGGACACCGCGGTGATCCGCAGCCACGGATTGGTCGAGGCGATACGTCGCAATACGGGCAGGTCGTACAGCTCTCCCGGGTGGCGGGCGCCGTAGAACACGTGCGTCGGCGGGGCGTCGGCCCGTGCCGACATCTCGATGAGCAATGCTCGCAGCGGGGCCAGTCCGGTTCCGCCGGCCACCATCAGCACGCGACGGTCACGATCGACATGCAGGGTGCCGTGCGCCTGTGCGAGGGTCCACACGTCACCGATCCGGGTCTGCCCGACGATCGTCGTGCTGACCGGGCCACCCGGCACCGATCGGACGTGGAACTCGAGTTCGCCGTGCGGATTCGGTGGGATGGCAGGGGAGAGGCTGCGCCATTCCCGCGGCCATTGCGGGATCTGTACCTCGAGGTATTGTCCGGTGTTGAACCGCAGTGGGGCCTGCGTGGTCAGCCGGACGACGGCGAGATCGCGGGTGATCCGGAACTTCTCCACCACCTGTGCGGTCCAGGTGGCCGGTCCGGTCGCGGTCTGGGCCGCTCCCCGCATCACCCCGGTCACCAGCATCATCGCCTGACCGACGGTCCGTTGTGCGTCCTCGTCCCAGTAGGTGCCCAACAGCGCCGCGAACTCGCCCATCAGCGCCTGATAGATCGCCTGATAGTTCTCCGGGGTCACCCCGAACTTCCGGTGGTCGCGGCCGAGCTGTGCGAGGAACTCGACGAGTTCGGTCTGTCCGGTCTCGGCCGGGATCACCTCGAGCACGTGGTCGACGACGTGATAGAACGCCTTGCGCTGGGTGGTCATCATCGCCCCGAACAGCTCCCGCAGATCGGGGTCGATGGCGAACAGTCGGGTGTAGATGTTCGTCGAGAACCGTTCGGGATCGCGATTGACCAGTTCTCGCAACTGGTGCAGCACATGGCGCGAATGATTGGCCACGCCGGCACCTCCACACACTCTCGGATCCCACGATCGCGCCGGCGAACTCCTGCGGGGTCGCACGGGGCCGTCGGCGCGTGTCCCATTCTGCCCTCATCCCCCGTCCGGATGACGAATTGCCCGCCGCGCCGGGTGTCGTGCGTGTGACCTGGCCGGGTGTGGCAGGGTGGGAAGCGTGACGACGCTCGACGGCCTGATTGACGGGATCGTCGACACCCATGTCCAGCAGTGGAATCCGCGCAGGAGTCCGCGTCTGGGCCGTCGGATGTCCCGGGTGCAACGGGTTGTCCCACGTTTCGGGGACAGGGTCTTCTCGGTGGTCTCCTCCCAGGCCGAGCGAGAGTATCTGCTCACCCCGCGGCTGGTGGCACGTGCCTACGAACCCCGTCAGTACTCCAACGACGTCGCCGCGGTCCCCGCGGTGTGCGGGGTGCCGATCGAGTCGGTCGTCGTCACCGACGCCTACACGCCCCTCGACGAGGACGAGTACCCCGCCGACGACCACTGTGCGGCCGAGGTCGACTACCTGCTCGGGTTGCCTTTCGGGGCGGCGCCTGCACCCCGGCTCGGGGCGATGATGGTGCGGGGAAACCCCACGCTCGACGGATTCGCCGACCGCCTCGACACCCAGCTGGCGGTGTCGGACAAGATCCGGGGTATCCAGATCAACGCGAGCCGCCATCCGGACCCGAAGGTGCGCGACGGGTGCCAGACCGACGGGCTGCTGGCCACCCCGGCGTTCCTGCGCGGGATGGAGGCGGTGGCCGGGCGGGGCCTGGCCGCGGAGATCTTCGTCTACTCCCATCAGCTGTACGACGTGGTGACCGTGGCCCGGGAGTATCCCGACACCACCATCATCGTCGACCATCTCGGCTGCCCGGTGGGGGCCTTCGGGCCGGTCGGGCTGCGGACCGGTACCACCGCCGCGGCGCGCGCCGACATCCTGCGATTGTGGCGGGAGCGGATGACGTCACTGGCCACACAGACCAACATCGTGATCAAGCTGTCGGGTCTTGCCTTGCCGGTGCTGGGATACGGTAGCGAGCCTTGGGGCAACATCGGTGCGCGTGACACCCTCACCCACATGGTCGGTCCGCTGGTCAAACATGTTGTCGCGCACTTCGGTTCATCGCGGGTGATGTTCGGATCCAACTTCCCGCTGGACAAGCCCAATGCGTCCTTCGAGATGGTTGTCGGGAGTCTGCTCGACGTTCTCGAACCGTGGGGGGAGCATGTCCTGCGCAGCGTGTTCCGGGAGACCGCGCGGAAGACCTATCGCATCGGCGATTGATCTGCCGCGCAGTCGTTCTCCGGCGACCGCCCCGATCAGTCCTCGTCGAGGGGACCCTCGGGGATCGGTGGCTGCGGCACCACCGGGTAGGACCCGGTGTAGCCGGCGCGCTCGGCGGCGACCGCCATCACCTTGCCCCGCACCGCGTACCAGCCGCCGACGAGCAGCGGGATGCCGACGACGATCGCGATGAGATTCCAGATGTTGTCGTAGCACATCAGCACCACGACGGCGGCCAGGAAGATCAGCGTCGCCACCCCGGTGTACGGGGTGCCCGGCAGACGGAATGCCGGGCGGGTGAGGATGCCCTTGCGTTCCCATCGCCACAACTGGAGCTGGCAGGCCACGATCATCGCCCAGGTGGCGATGATGCCCAGCGCCGACAGGTCGAGGGCGATGTTGAACGCGTCCTCGGGGACGAAGAGATTGAGGACCACGCCCAGCAGGGTCAGGCCGCCGGTGAGGGCGATACCGCCGAACGGCACACCGTTGCGGTTCATCACCGCGGTGAATGCCGGCCCGGAACCGTTCATCGCCATCGACCGCAGGATGCGGCCGGTGGAGTACAGCCCGGCGTTGAGGCTCGACAGCGCTGCGGTGAGCACCACCAGGTTCATGATGCCGCCGGCCGCGGGGACCCCGATCTTGGAGAAGAACGTGACGAAGGGACTCTCGCCCTTGTGATAGGCCGTGTACGGCAACAGCAGGGCGAGCAGGATCAGCGAGCCGACGTAGAACACCGCGATCCGCACGATCACCGAGTTGATCGCGCGGGGCATCACCGCGGGCGGATCGGCCGTCTCACCGGCGGCGATGCCGACGAGTTCGACTGCGGCATAAGCGAAGATCACCCCCGACGTGACGATCACCAGGGAGAAGGCGCCGGTCGGCAGCAGGCCCCCGTTGTCGGTGATGACGCTGATGCCGGTGGGTTGACCCTCGACCTCGAAACGTCCGGCGAGGAACACGATGCCGACGACGAGGAACAGTACGAGTGCGGTGACCTTGATGATCGACGCCCAGAACTCCATCTCGCCGAACAGTTTCACCGAGATGATGTTCATCGCCATGACGAGCGCGAGTGCGATCAGGGCGATCAGCCACTGCGGGATGACCTCGAACATCCCCCAGTAGTGGACGTACAACGCCACGGCCGTGACGTCGACGATCGCGGTGGCGGCCCAGTTGAAGAAGTAGAGCCACCCGGTGACGAAAGCCGTCTTCTCGCCGAAGAACTCACGTGCGTACGAGACGAACGACCCCGATGACGGGCGGTGCAGCACCAACTCGCCGAGTGCCCGGAGGATGAAGAAGACGAACAGACCGCAGACCGCGTAGGTGATGAACAGGCCGGGCCCGGCATCGTGGAGTCGACTGCCGGCACCCATGAACAGGCCGGTACCGATGGCACCGCCGATGGCGATCATCTGGATCTGCCGGGGTTTCAGGCTCTTGTGATAGCCCTCGTCCTCGTGGGCGAGAGCCGAGTTGTCATAGGTTGTCTCGGGTTCGGCGGTCATGATCCCCCTCGATGGCGCCGGATGTACGACTGGAACAACCCGCCACGGTAGTGGTGCAGTTTTTCGACGAAAGTTCGTCTATGTAAAGAGTATTCGAGAAGACGGGGGCGAACACCGCGGGAAAGTCCCTGTGGTACAAGGATTCTTCTCCGAAGATGTCCGATTTAACACGTGACCTGTGTGGCGGTGGTCACCTGATCGGTCTTCGCGGTGCCGCTCAGCGACCCCGGAACCACCCGTTCCGCGAAGGACGATCGTCGGGTATGGGGACGTCACGCAGGGTGCGGACGATGATGTCGACGAACTCCGCACAGTGCCGGTACCGGTCCTCGGGGTTCTTGGCGAGTGCCTTGGCGAACACCGAATCGAGTGACGACGGCAGCCATTCGCGGCGCCGGGTGAGTTTGGGCGGGGTGTCGCGGATGTGGGCGTAGGTGATGGCGAACGCGGTGCTCCGGGGGAATGGTGGCAGACCGGTGAACAGCTCCACCAGGCTGCAGGCGAAGGCGTAGATGTCGCTGGCGGGCGAGAGTTGCTGGGCTTGGAGCAGTTCGGGGGAGGCATAGGCGATCGATCCCTGTACCCGGCCGTTCCGGGCCAGGGGTCGGGCGTCGTCGAGCAACTGGGCGATTCCGAAGTCGGACAGGAGCATGTCGGCGTCGTCGGAATCGGAGGTGAGCAGGATGTTCGCGGGTTTGATGTCGCGATGCAGGACCTCGCAGGAGTGTGCGTAGTCGAGCGCCTCGCCGATCTGCTGCGCCAGGCGCAAGACCACCGACACCCGCGGCTGCCGGTTCTCCCCGGGGATCAGCGACACCGCCGAGGGACCGGCCGCGTACTGCATCGCCAGCCACAGGGTGTTGTGTGCTCGCCGACCGTGGGGATCGCCATCGGTCGGGGCCGGATCCGCGGATTCGGCGATCTCACCGCTGGCGTACATCGACGCGATGTGGGGGTGCTGCAGCACGGAGGCGATCGAGTACTCGCGCTCGAATCGTTCGCGGGCCCGCGCGGCATCGGCACCATGGGTGTAGAGCACCTTCAGTGCGACGGGAGTCGCGTTACCGGTGTGGTGGGCGCGGTAGACGTCGGCACTGCTGCCGTGCCCGACCATCGCATCGACGATGTAGTCGGCTACCGCGTCCCCCTGTCCTAGCACTCGTCCAGATTAGTGCGGCGTCAGCCGGAAGATCGGGAACGCGCGTCCCTCGGCGGTCTCGGTGTACTTCGCGAACCCGTCGGAGGCCGCCAGGAACAGCTGCCACGCCTGCTCACGCTGCACCGGATCGAGTTCGGTGGCCCGCGCGGTGTAGGTCTCGACGCCGACGTCGCCGGGGCGCTCGACGGTGACCTCGGGGTTCTTGCGCAGGTTGTGCACCCAGGCGGGGTCCTTCGGTGAGCCGGCGGCGCTGCCGATGATCAGCCGGCCCCCGGATTCCTCGGGAATGGACATCAGCGGGTTGATGCGTTCGGCCCCGGACCTGGCGCCGACGGTGTGCACGAGGATCAGGTGACGACCGAAACCGGCCGTGGTCACGGTGCCGTTGTTGGCGCGGAACTCGTCGATGATGGTGGTGTTGAAGTCACTCACGGCTTCCATGGTGCCACTTAGGGTGTAGTCCATGAGCGATGTTGACCTGAGTGAGTTGATTGCCGACCTTCCCGCGCAGATGGTCGTCACCGACCTCGACATCCTCGCCGGATATCGCCAGGACCGCGCTCAGGACCCCGACGCAGGCACCCCGCTCGCAGTGATCCGCCCGACCACCACGGCCGAGGTGCAGACCGCCGTGCGCTGGTGTGCCGCCAACAAGGTGCCACTCATCACCCGCGGCGCGGGCACCAGCCTGTCCGGCGGCTCCACCGCCGTCGACGGCGCGGTGATGATCTCGACGGAGAAGATGCGCGAGTTCACCATCGACACCGACACCCGGACGGCCGTGGTCCAGCCGGGTCTGCTGAACGCTGAGGTCAAGGCGGCCGCGGCGGCCAACGGACTCTGGTATCCGCCCGACCCGTCATCGTTCGAGATCTGCTCGATCGGCGGGAACGTGGCGACCAATGCGGGCGGACTGTGCTGTGTGAAGTACGGCATGACCGTCGACTACGTTCTCGGCCTGCAGGTGGTGCTCGCCGATGGGCGGGTCATCCGACTCGGCGGCAAGCAGCTCAAGGACTCCGCGGGGCTCTCACTGGTCAAACTGTTCGTGGGCAGCGAAGGACTGCTCGGGATCGTCACCGAGGTCACGTTGCGCCTGCTTCCGCCGCAGGCGTCTGCGTGCACCGTGGTCGGCACCTTTGCGTCGGTGCGCGAGGCCAGCGAGGCGGTCCTCGCGATCACCGCCCGCATCCGTCCCGCGATGCTCGAGTTCATGGACGGGGTGTCGATCAACGCCGTCGAGGACATGCTGCGGATGGGTCTCGACCGCGAGGCGGGTGCGCTGCTGGTGGCCCAGTCCGACGCCCCCGGTCCGGCCGGGGTGGCCGAGGTCGCGATCATCCGGGAGGCCTTCGAGTCCCACGGCGCCGCAGATGTTTTCGACACCGACGATCCGGCCGAGGGCGAGGCGTTCACCGCCGCGCGGCGCGCCGCGATCCCGGCGGTGGAGAAGCTCGGCTCGCTGCTCCTCGAAGATGTGGGGGTGCCGTTGCCCGCGCTACCCGACCTGGTGGACGAGGTGGCGGCGATCGCCGCGGAGAACCGGGTGATGATCTCGGTGATCGCGCACGCCGGAGACGGCAACACCCACCCGCTGATCGTGTTCGATCCCGACGACGCCGACGAGCACTCCCGTGCCCAGCGTGCTTTCGGTCAGGTGATGGATCTCGCGATCTCGTTGGGCGGCACCATCACCGGTGAGCACGGCGTCGGACGCCTGAAGAAGGGATGGCTGCCCGATCAGCTCGGGCCCGACGTCATGGAACTCACCGCGACGATCAAGCATGCCCTCGATCCCGAAGGCCTGCTCAACCCGGGAGTGCTACTGTAACCGGCCGTCTGTGGAAATGCCAGGGCCGCAACGTGTTCTGTCGACGCCATCGAGGTGGTCGTGTGTCGGGTTCGTCTGGTGGGGGTGTCGGCGGGCTTCGTCGCCGACGTGTTGGGTCCGTGCTGCTCGTCGTCGGCGTAACTGTCGACTGCCCCCGGTTTGGTTGAGTGTGGCGCCCTGTTCGCTGGTTGAGCAGGTCGTCCTCGCGCAGCGAGGGCGCCCGGCTGTCGAAACCTGGTGAGGTGGTTGTGTGTCGGGTTCGTCTGGTGGGGGTGTCGGCGGGCTTCGTCGCCGACGTGTTGGGTCCGTGCTGCTCGTCGTCGGCGTAACTGTCGACTG
Source organism: Gordonia sp. NPDC003376 (assembly GCF_053589235.1). Taxonomy (NCBI): domain Bacteria; kingdom Bacillati; phylum Actinomycetota; class Actinomycetes; order Mycobacteriales; family Gordoniaceae; genus Gordonia; species Gordonia sp. NPDC003376. Next base: position 148,009 of record NZ_JBSFRM010000006.1, read on the forward strand.
CCCCCGGTTTGGTTGAGTGTGGCGCCCTGTTCGCTGGTTGAGCAGGTCGTCCTCGCGCAGCGAGGCCGCCCGGCTGTCGAAACCTGGTGAGGTGGTTGTGTGTCGGGTTCGTCTGGTGGGGGTGTCGGCGGGCTTCGTCGCCGACGTGTTGGGTCCGTGCTGCTCGTCAT
>NZ_JBSFRM010000006.1:148273-189000 GCF_053589235.1 Gordonia sp. NPDC003376
CGGCTGTCGAAACCTGGTGAGGTGGTTGTGTGTCGGGTTCGTCTGGTGGGGGTGTCGGCGGGCTTCGTCGCCGACGTGTTGGGTCCGTGCTGCTCGTCATCGGCGCAACTGTCGACTGCCCCCGGTTTGGTTGAGTGTGGCGCCCTGTTCGCTGGTTGAGCAGGTCGTCCTCGCGCAGCGAGGCCGCCCGGCTGTCGAAACCTGGTGAGACGGCGGCGTCCGCTACCGCCCCGTCCAGTTCGGTGCGCGCTTGGTGACGAATGCCAGCACACCCTCCATCGTGTCCTGGCTGATCAGCAGGTCGTCGAGCACGGCCGGGGTGGTGGCGCCGATGGCCTCGACGGGGTCGGCGATCCGCGCCGCGTCGGCCATCGCGGCCAGCGAGGCCCGCACCGCGGTGGGCGAACCCGCGAGGATCTCAGCGGCGACCGCACGGGCGACTGACAGCGACTGTCCCTGCTCGGCGATCCGACTGACCAGTCCGATGCGGTGTGCCTCGGCGGTGTCGATGCGACGGCCGGTGAGGATCATGTCGCGGGCCAGTGCCGGACCGACCGCGCGCGGTAGCCGCACCAGACCGCCCGCCGCGGCCGCCAGGCCCACCTTCACCTCGGGCAGCCCGAAGCTCGCCCGCTCGTCGGCCACGATGATGTGGCAGGCCAGGGCGATCTCCAGGCCACCACCGAGAGCGAGTCCGTTGACCGCGGCGATCACGGGTTTGGGCATCGCGGGCCGGGAGGTGAGACCACCGAAACCGTTCTTCGGAACCGCGAGCAGGGCGTCCCCGGCCATGTGTGCCAGATCGTTCCCGGACGAGAATGCCTTGTCGCCGGCCCCGGTGAGGATCGCCACCCACAGGTCGGGGTCGGCGAAGTACGCGTCGAAGATCTCGTCGAGCTCGGCATTGGCCTTCGGGTTCAGCGCGTTCCGTGATCCCGGACGGTTGATGGTCACCTCCAGCAGGTGGCCGTCGCGTCGGATCTCGGTGTGCTCGTAGCCGTCTCGGAATCCGGGGGCGGCGAGCGGGAACAGTTCGGACATCAGCTCCTCCGACACCGCGACACGGTTGCCGTGGGCGAACGACCGGACGGACACCGCGGTGCCGATCGGGTCGTCGGCGGTGGCCAGACGGTCGAGCAGCTCCTCGTCCCCGTCGGCGACATTCGCGATGAAGCGCAGTCCGGGCGCGCTCGGGTGATCGCCGTCGAGTCGCCCGATGACGATCGACCGGCGACGGCCCTCGGCGTCGGGCGGGGTGATCGTATAGGTCTCGATGGTGGCCGGGCCGTCGGCGTCGTGGCAATCGTCGACGCTGGGCACCGCGTCGAGCTCACGCTGGCGCCGAGCATCGTCGGCGGCGTGCCAGGTGACCGGGTCGGTGGAATAGACACCCACCGAGTACTTGCTCAGCACACCGCCGTTCGCGGCGACCAGACCGAGTTTCCCGGGATGCGAACGGACCCGGCCGGTGATCTCGGCGATCGCGTGCATCGAGTAGTTGTTTCCGGGGCCGCCGAAGTACGGCAGGCCACCGGTGACGGTCAGCCCACGCGGGTCGTCGGCGGCCAGGCCGAATGCGTCGCACACGGTGAACACCGCGATCGGGAAGCAGCTGTAGAGGTCGAGGAACGCGACGTCGTCGAGCTCGGCACCGGCCATCTCGAGGGCCGCACCGAGTGCCGCGGCGGCAGCGGGTCCCTGCGACAGGTCGGGGCGTTTCATCAGCGGGCGTTCCCGCAGGTCCGAGTGGCCGTGCAGGAAAACCCATCTCGTCGGGTCGATCCCCAGTGCTCGTGCCCGGCCGACCGGCATCAGGATCACCGCGGCGGCCTGGTTGACCTGGTCACGCGAGACCAGTAGCCGGGTGTATGGGTCGGCGAGTGCACGATTGCCGTCGGCGGTGTCGAGCAGGTCGTCGCTGCTTCGCGATTGTCGTGACGCCGCATGGGGATTGGTGGCCGCGACCTGTGACATCGGTGCGAACAGTTCGGCCATCGATCGTGCGTGGTCGGTTCGCGACAGTCCGATCCGGTGTCGTCGCGCGTTCTCGAGCAGTGCGTACTGCAGCAGCGGCTCGATCAGATGATGCCGGGCCTCCTGGGCGGTGGTGAGCCCGGCGAGGCCGAATCCACGGTCCTCGTGTGACCCGTCGACCTGCTCGGCGAAGTCCGGCCGAACCTCGGCGGCCGACTCCGACATCGCGTGCCGCACCGTCGAGATGGCCTCGGCGCCGACGATCACCACACCGTCGGTGCGGCCGTCGGCGATCCGCTGGGCGAACTCGGTGACGAGTTTCTGCGGGCTCTGGCCGCCGACCACCTCGGTGATCGCGGTGGCCGGATCGAGTCCGGTGCGGGCGGCGACGGCGCGCGGCATGTTGTCGGGGCGGCCGAGCGGGGCCGCCGACAGCGGGCTGGACACCTCGAACGACCGCACCGCGACCACCGTGTCGATCTCCGCGGCCACCGACGCCGGATCGATTCCGGTGTCGGCGAGCGCCTCACGGACCGCGCGTGCGGCCAGGTCCGCCTCGCCGAACCCCTGGTAGTCCGAGTCGGTCAGGCGTTCGGAGGCCTGCCCGACGCCGATGAGCACGGGCGTGCGGGGATCGAGCTCGTCGAGCGATACGCGCTGGTGCACCGGCCGCCTCCTCCGGGTTGTGACACAGGTCTCGGCAATTGTGTCATCTGATACCCGAGGCGACCGCGGGAGGTCAGTGTCGCGCCAGGATCGCTCCCAGATCGGTGCCGGTGGGCAGCGCTCCGTACTCGAAGGCGCGGTCGGCGCCCAGCCGTGCGGCGATGAACGCATCGGCCACCGCGGTCGGCGAGAATCGGACCAGCAGTGACGCCTCGAGTGCCAGCGCCATGGATTCGACGACGCGACGTGCTCGACGCTGCGCGGACGCCGCGTCGAGGCCGGCGAGTTCACCGAGGTCGCGGCGCAGCCGGTCGAGATGCGCGTCCAGGGTGGGGTCGGCGCCGCGCGCCAGGTTCACCTCGGCGTCGAAGGCGCCGACCGAGTGGGGCTCACGCGTCATCGCGCGCAACACGTCGAGTGCGATCACATTGCCCGATCCCTCCCAGACGGCCATCACCGGCTGTTCGCGGTAGCGCATCGACAGCGGGAAATCCTCGGTGTACCCGTTGCCGCCCAGGCATTCCAGCGACTCGTAGGCGTGGTGCGGACCGCGCTTGCAGATCCAGTACTTGGCGACGGCGGTCGCCAGCCGGCGGAACGCCTTCTCCTGATCGCTCGCGTCCTCGTCGTGGGCGCGGGCGAGACGCATCGCGGTGACGGTCGCCGCCTCGGATTCGAGGGCGAGATCGGCCAGCACGGCGGTCATCGCCGGCTGATCGACGAGCGTGGCACCGAAGGCGGCCCGGTGCCGGGCATGCCACAGCGCCTCTGCCACCGACTGGCGCATGCCGGCCGCGCTGCCGAGGACGCAGTCGAGGCGGGTCTGCGCGACCATCTCGATGATGGTCCGCACACCGCGGCCGGGCTCACCGATCATCACTGCGACCGTTCCGTCGAGTTCGATCTCGCTGGAGGCGTTGGACTTGTTGCCCAGCTTGTCCTTCAGGCGCTGGATACGGAACGGGTTTCGGGTGCCGTCGGGCAGGATTCGGGGCAGCAGGAAACACGAGAGTCCTTCGCCGCCATGGCCCTGTGCCTGTGCGAGGACCAGGAACGCATCCGACATCGGGGCCGAACAGAACCACTTGTGTCCGGTCAGCAGATACTCGGCGCCGGGTCCGCCCGCGCCGACCGGCACCGCGACGGTGGTGTTGGCACGGACATCCGAGCCGCCCTGCTTCTCGGTCATCGACATCCCGAAGATCGCCGACGACTTGTCCGCCGACAATTCGGGGGAGTAGCTGCGTGACAACGCCTTCGGTACCCACTGCGCCGCGACGTCGGGCTGCAGTTCCAGCGACGGGATCACCGCATGGGTCATCGAGACGGGACAGGCGTGCCCGGGCTCGATCTGGCCGAACAGGTAGAACGCGGCGGCGCGCACCACATGGGAACCGGGCTGCGGGTCGGCCCAGCAGCGGGTGTGTGCGCCGTGGGCGATCGAGGCGCCGATGATGCGGTGATACGACGGGTGGTATTCGACCTCGTCGATCCGGTTGCCCCAGCGGTCGAACGGGTGGAACTGCGGGGTGATGGTGTTGGCGAGCTTGGCATCGTGTTGGAACTGTTCGGTGCCGACCAGTGCGCCGATCTCGACGAGTTCCGCATCACCCCACGCGCCGTCGTGGCGGGTGATGGCCTCGCGCAGAACCTGATTGGTCTCGTACTCGTTGACGTCGACACGCGGGACGGACTGGTTGAGCACGGTGTGGGTGAGGTGCGGTCGCGGATGGGCCGTGGTCGGCGACGCGGGTGTCTGGGTCATGTCGGGCTCCGATCGGGTGATGGCGGATGAGGGTCGGCCGGCGTGGCCGGTCATTGTGGTCAGTCGGCGAGGACGAGCGGTTGATCGAGGACGGTGTCGGGGATCTGCAGGGCGGCGAAGACCACCGCCACCGAGTCCTCGAGGGTGTAGCCGAATTCGTCTGCGGTGGCGGCTTTCTGGACGATCAGTCCGAAGATCGCCGACCAGAAGGCGCGGGACTCCACACCGATGTCGGCGCGCAGTTGCCAACCGGTGCGCACCAGCGTGTGCATCAGGGCATCCTGGCCGCGCTCGTGAAGGGTGCGCAGGGTCTCGGTGATCTGCTGACGTAGATCGGTGCGACGTGACACCAACAGCATTGCGGTGGTGAACAACTCGACGTTGCGGGCCTGTGGGCCGAGCAGGGTGCCGATCAGGATGTGGGTGTACTCGCGCACCGTCGTCGCCGACGCAGCGGACTCCTCGGCGTGCCGACCGGCGCGCAGCACCGCCGCGCATGCCACCTCGACGAACAGTTGCTCCTTGGAGCCGAAGTAGTAGGTGACCTGGTTGGGGAAGGTTTCGGCACGCGCGCAGATCTGGGCCACCGACGCGGTCTCGCCGTGCTCGGTGAACACCTCGCCCGCCGCATGCAGCAGCGCCTGGCGGGTCGCCTTGCCGGCATCGCGGCTGGCCCGGCGGGGTGGGGGCATGAATCGATCACCTCGAACGCACTTGTTTGTACAACAAACAATAACGGGTGAGGGTGTGACGGTCAACACCTCGCCGTGTGGTGGTGGAGTAGGAGCGCATCCCTCAGAAGGGCGGGTCGGGCGAGTCCGCCTGCGTGGCGGGTGTCTGGTTGCGGGCACGGTTGCGTTGCCGTTCGAGTCGTCGGCGGCGATGTTTTCGGGCCAGTGTGGATTCCCGGTCCAGGAGTCGTTCCTCATCCGGTTTGCGGTGCGCACCCGGTGGTCCTGGTGGGGCTGGTGGTGGGTCGTCGAACCGGTATCGGCGTAGGCCGGGGAAGATATCTTCCATGGTCTCCGCGGGTCCGGGCAGGATCAGCCCTTCGGGGGTGGTGTAGTCGATGACCAGCCGGCCGGTGTGGGGGTCACGGTATTGGTCGTCGATCCACCCGGAATGGGTTTTGTGGAGATGATCGAACCGGCATTTCGGATTCAACCCGATCGGGGTGGTCTGCCCACCCGCCGCCGGGTTGTGGTGATCGTATTCGGTGACGTGGTCGAGATCGGCATCGAAGGAGCTTCGGGTGCACGCCACATCGGCACACGTGCTGTAGGACAGGCGCACGTACTCGTCGAGGGCTGCTGAGGGCCGATACGGATCGGAGGGCAGGGTCGGCGGCAAGATCACATCTTCGGGTCGCACGCCCCGGGGGACCAGTCGTGTGAATCGGGCGTTCGGGTGGGAGGCGAGGTCCCGCACGAACTCCGGGGCGATGACACCTTTGCCGAACAGGTAGCCGGGTGCGGCACCGGCGGGCAGGTCCGAGGAATCGGTCGACGCCACGGTCGGTGGAACATCGGGTGTGGCAGTCGGATTTGCGGCCGTGTCGATACCGGTCGGTTCCGCCTCGACTGCCGCGTCACGCTCGCGGCGGGCCGACCGACGGGTGTCGTCGGGTGTGGGAGTGTCGTCGGGTGTGGAAGTGTCGTCAGGTGTAGCAGTGTCGTCGGGCTGCTCGGTGGTACCGGTCGTCGGGGCGTCGAGGTCGAGCGGAGTCTCGGAACTGTTGTCGCTGTGCACTTCCGGCTCAGGTTCGGGTGTGGCAGGTGCGGGTCGGGGTCGGGGTTGGGGTCGGCCGGTGACGGTGTCGAGGTCGGCGACGGTGGCCTCGTTGGCCAACAAATGGATCACGTACTGCACCTTCGGGATCGACCCGGCCTCGGGGATCTCGGCCGGGCAGTCCTCCCGACCGCAGTCACACTCGAACTGGGTCCCCGACAGGAGAGCGAACATGGCATCGGATTTCCGGTTCTGCGAGGATCTCCCATCATGTGGGCACACCGTGTTCGCGAGGGTGTTGATCACGAGGCCGCATAGTTCGACGCGGTCGGCGGCCATGGTGCCGGCGATCTCCCCGGTCCCGTCATTGCTGAACGAGGTCCACACGCCACGTTTGTCCAGGCATCGTTCGCGGGCTTCACGGACGGCGTCACGGTCGTGGCGGAACACGACCCGGTCGGCCATGTCGGTGATGGTTTTCTTCGACCACAGTCGTCGGCGTCGGCGGATCAACTCGGCGATCTCGGCGTCGACTTTGGGTGCTGATTCGCGACCGTGTACCAGCGCGGTCCGTGACACCACCACCTTCATCAACTCGGGGGTGATCCAGCCGTCCCGCAATACTTCCGCCACACGGGGGAGGTGGTGGAGAACGGCGATGGATTCGTCCATGAGGAGTTCGGCGGCGCGTTGGGTGATGCCACGCACACGCGAGATCTTCTTGGCCAGATCGACGAACCCGGATGGTGCCCCGGCCACACCACGGTCGGCGTCGACGTGGCGGCCGACGAGTTCGATCACCGACCGGTAGGTCGACCAGGCGAGGAACGATCGTCCCCGATCGATCTCGCGTAACCCGATCAACAAGTCGTTGGTGGAGGATTGTTCGGGTGTTTTCGGGTCGACCCCACCCAATAGATCGGCATTGTCGAGTGGCAATTGCGGCCAGGTGGAATCGGTGAACGACAGTGATGTCGTGGGTGTGTTCGTCATCTGATTTCCTCCCCCCGGAGTGCCTGTGACCTGCAGTAAAGAACTGTTGTTCGATTACAGGCCACGGTACAGGAGGCCACCGACATACTTCCGCGAGCAGAAGTGGGTTCACCGGATGGTGGTTGGCTTGTGGAGGTCGGGCGGTGGAGGTCTCGACTCGACTTGTCGCTGCGCTCCGCGTCGGCTCGACCAGCGTGAACGTGTGCCGGCTTACCTTCGGTGGTCGAGCCGGGACCGAGCCTCTGGGCGAGGACCCGTGTCGAGGCCTGGTGGGTTGAGGGTGTCGGTGGCCATCTCCTATGTGGTCACCTCGTGAACGTGGCCGGTGGAGGTCTCGACTCGACTTGTCGCTGCGCTCCGCGTCGGCTCGACCAGCGAAGAGGGTGTGTCCGTCGTGGTGGTGGGGTTGGGATGTCGCGCTCCGCGTCGGCCCGACCAGCGGTGGTGTGGTGCGGGATGGACGGTTGGTGGATTGTGGGAATGTGCTTGCCGACAGCGGCCGTCAGGCCGGGACCGCGGAGTATCCGTGGGCGTCGGCGACTTCCTGGGACAGGAGCTCCCCGGCATGGGTCGACAGACCGGCGCGCAGACCGGCGTCGGCGGCGGTGGCGTCCTGCCATCCTCGGTCGGCCAGCGCGACGACGTACGGCAGGGTGGCATTGGTCAGGGCGTTGGTCGAGGTGTTCGGCACCGCACCGGGCATGTTGGCGACACAGTAGAAGACCGAATCATGCACGGCGAAGGTCGGTTCCGCATGCGTCGTGGGCCGTGAGTCCTCGAAACAGCCGCCCTGGTCGATGGCGATGTCGACGAGGACCGAACCCGGGCGCATCCGGGAGACCAGGTCGTTGGAGATCAGGGTGGGGGCCTTGGCACCGGGCACCAGCACCGCACCGATCACGAGGTCGGCCTCGAGCACGGCCTGTTCGAGGGCGTACGCGGTGGAGACGATCGTGGTGACCTGGCCCTGGTAGAGGCTGTCGATCTCGCGGAGCCGCGCGATGGACAGGTCCAGGACGGTGACGTCGGCCTTCATGCCGTGGGCGATCGCAATGGCGTTGCGGCCCGACACCCCGGCACCGATCACGACGACCTTGGCCGGGGCCACTCCCGGGACACCACCCATCAAGACGCCGCGGCCACCCTCCGGTCGCATCAGGTGGTACGCGCCGGCCTGCGGGGCGAGGCGTCCGGCCACCTCGCTCATCGGGGCGAGAAGTGGCAGTGAACCGTCGGGCGCCACCACCGTCTCGTAGGCGATGGACGTGGTGCCGGCTGCCAGTAGCGCGTCGGTGCACTCCTTGGATGCCGCGAGATGCAGGTAGGTGAACAGCACCTGGCCCGAGCGCAGACGCGAATACTCCTCGGCGATGGGCTCTTTGACCTTCAGCACGAGATCGGCCTGCTCCCACACGGCGTCGGCGGAGTCGAGGATCTGGGCGCCCGCCGCCTTGTAACCGGCGTCGTCGAACGACGAACCCGACCCCGCGCCGGCCTCGATGACCACCTCGTGGCCGCGCGCCACGAGCTCGTTGACGCCCGGTGGGGTGATCGCGACCCGGTACTCGTGGTTCTTGATCTCGCGGGGGATTCCGATCTTCATCAATGGCTCCTGTGATTGCGTGACGGGTCCGGATTCGGACGAGGAAAGGGAGTGGCTCACTACCGATGGCATTCCGCCGATCGTGCGGGACCTCGTTGTCTGCGCCGCATCGGCTGGTGCATCAATGGTGAACAACATTCGTAGTCCTGACAAGATTGGTGAACAATATTCTCTGATCGGTAGAGGTTCTGATCATTCTGCGAAATAGAGTGGGGTGCGGGCCGGTCTCCCAGAAGGATCTTCGGACGGCTGACCCGAGTTCGCCGTGCGTCATGTCCGTTCGGTTGACGGGTTCGAAGCGGCCCGCCTAGCATGAGTGTGCAAACGTTCTTGCAAACGATTTCTCCACCCTTCTTACAGGCGGATGATCCGCCGGTGCGCAAGGTGACGTCACGGACCCCGAGCGGTGCGAATTCGGCGTCGGCTCAACAGAAAGAGGACAGACATGGGTGACCTGGGACGTATCCCCGCCGACGTGCCCACCGGGCTCTGGATCGACAACGCCGTCACCCCGGCCACCGGCGGCGCCACCTTCGAGGTGCGCAACCCGTCGACCGGGGAACTGCTGACCACCGTGGCCGACGCCGGCGCCGACGATGCGCTCAAGGCGCTGGACTCGGCCACGGCCGCACAGTCGGCCTGGGCCGCGACGTCGCCGCGCGAACGATCGGTGATCCTGCGCACCGCGTGGGAGGCGATCCTCGACCGCACCGACGACTTCACCACACTGATGGCACTCGAGATGGGCAAGACGGTCACCGAGGCCCGCGGTGAGGTGACCTACGGCGCCGAGTTCCTCCGATGGTTCAGCGAGGAGGCCGTCCGGATTCAAGGACGTTATGCCGCATCACCTTCCGGCAACGGCCGCATCCTGGTCAGCAAGGTCCCGGTGGGGCCGGTCCTGGCCATCACCCCCTGGAACTTTCCCCTGGCGATGGGGACGCGCAAGATCGCCCCGGCGCTCGCGGCCGGGTGCACCGTCATCTCCAAGCCCGCCGAGGACACACCCCTGACCATGCTCCTGCTGGCTCGGGTCCTCGCCGACGCCGGTCTGCCCGCCGGTGTGCTGTCGGTCCTACCCGCCCTCGACGCCGCCGCCGTCACCGGCCCGCTCCTCGCCGACACCCGACTGCGCAAGGTGACCTTCACCGGGTCCACCCGGGTCGGCAAGCTCCTGATCGAACAGTCCGCACAGAACGTCCTCAAGACCTCGATGGAACTGGGCGGCAACGCACCGTTCATCGTCTTCGACGACGCGAACCTTGACGCCGCGGTCGACGGCGCCATCGTCGCCAAGATGCGCAACGCCGGCCAGACCTGCGTCTGCGCCAACCGCATCTACGTCGCGAATACGGTCCGTGAAGAGTTCACCACCCGGCTCACCACGCGCATCGAGTCCCTCGAGGTGGGCCCGGCGATCAAGGACAGCGTGCAGATCGGTCCGCTGGTGAACGCCAAACAGCGTGACCGCGTGGCCGGCCTCGTCGCCGACGCCGTCGACGACGGCGCCCGCGTCCGCACCGGTGGACATGCCATCGACGGTCCCGGCACCTTCTTCCAGCCGACCGTGCTCGACGACGTCGCCGCGGGCTCACGGATCCTGCGTGAGGAGATCTTCGGTCCGGTGGCCGTGGTGGTGGGATTCGACACCGAGGACGAGGTGGTGGCCGCGGCCAACGACACCGACTACGGCCTGGCCGCCTACCTGTACACGCAGAGTGTCGATCGGGCCTTCCGCGTCTCCGAGCGCCTCGAGAGCGGGATGGTGGGCGTCAACCGTGCCCTGGTCTCTGACGTCGCGGCACCGTTCGGCGGGGTCAAGCAGTCCGGACTGGGACGTGAAGGTGGCACCGAGGGCATCGAGGAGTACCTCGAGACCAAGTACCTCGCGTTCACATGAGGTCTCGGGCGTTCACATGAGGTCTCGGGCGTTCACATGAGGTTCTGGTCCGCCGGGGAGGCGATGGTCTCCTCGGCGGACCTGTTCACATAGGCGGTCGGGGACACGCCGGTCTCCTGCCGGAAGACCCGACTGAAATAGGCGGCGTCGGCGAAACCCGATGCCGCAGCGATCGATGCGATCGACGAGCCGGTGACGGTCCTCTTCTCCAACAGCTTCCGGGCCTCGGCGATCCGCCGGCCCCGGATGGTGCCCGACACCGTCTGGTCGTCGTCGGCGAACAGCTTCTGCAGATAGCGCTCGGAGAGATTGATCTCCGCCGCCACATCGCACGCAGTGAACTCGGGATCACGAAAACGCTTCTCCACGAGGAGGACTGCGCGCTGCCGGTGTGCCGTCCGAACCGCACTCTCGCCCGTGTGGGGATCGGCATTGGCCATCATCAATGCCAGCAGGTCGAGGAACTGATCCTGCAGTCCCGGTGCGAGCCGGCCGGAGAACCGCGCGGCATTGGCGCACAGCGCACGCGACATCGCGAGGACGAGTGAGGTCATCGGATTCTGTTCCTCGTCGAACCGAACCGCGCTGAACCGGTCGGCGCCGGGAATCCGGGCACGCACGAGAGCCGCCGGGATCCGCAGTGTGTGGACGGTGGTGTGCGTCGGCTGATCATAGGAGTACGGAACCGACGTTCCGATGAAAGCTATTGACCGGCAATCTGTTCGGGCATCCCGTCCGTTCTGGCTCAGGATGAACGGTGTACACGTGGTGTCGGCCGGGAGCATGAAGGTCATGTACTCGTCGGTGTCGGCGTGGGTGTGGGCCGTCGCGCGATGGATGTACATGGGATCGGCCTTCAGGATTCCGGCGCGGATGTCGTCGAGCTGGTGTGACTCGATGTGCGCCGGGCCGAATCCGTCCGGAACCTTCGCGTCGAGTGCGTAGTAGTACCCGCTCAGGATGTCGGTCCACACCGAGGCCCGACGGTGTGCGGCAATGCCCTGCAGGTCGACGTCGACCGTCGCCGGTGTCCCGGTGCCCTGTTCTCGGATGTACATCGCGGTGGCTCCTCGTGCCCTGGCCGATCGTCACGCTCGGCGGCGTAAGGAGACGGTGTCTTCTGCTCGGTGTCTTCTGCTCGGGAGGCGATCCCGGCTGCTCAGCGTACTGGGACATACGCCGTCATGGGGCTCGAATTCGCGGATTTACACACCCGAAACGGCGATGAGACCTGCACTAAACGGACCAACCCGACCACGCCCGGTAGGGCGCTTCTGTCCAAGGGTTGGTGCGGCTGAGGGCTACTCATCGGCCGGGGACCCCTCGTAGCGTTCGATGAACCAGATTCCCCCACGGACGTGGAACCGGCGCCGCAGCCGGACTGGTGTTGACCACGGTCACCGCCCGCCCCGTGCCATCGACCTGGCAGGGGCGGTGCCGACCGCTCTGTAACGAACCCCCACCCTGGAGTTGAGTTGTGACATATCGAATCTCGGTTGATACCGGTGGCACCTTCACCGACGTGATCGTTCGCGGCGACGACGGCGGTCTGACCATCGGCAAGGCACTGACCGCTCATGACCGGACCTTTGTCGGGATCAAGGAGGCCATCGAATCCGCTGCGGTCCAAATGGATCTCGGCGTCGACGAGCTCATCGCCGACACCACCATGTTCATCTACGGGACGACCCGCGCGACCAACGCGATCGTCACGAAGCGCGTCGCCAAGACCGCATTCGTGACCACCGAGGGATTCCCGGACACCCTGCTGCTGCGCGAGGGCGGCAAGTTCGACCCGCACGACTTCACCCAGGACTATCCGGATCCGTACATCGCCCGGCGCGACACCTTCGAGATCGCCGAGCGGGTACTGGTGGACGGATCGGTGGCCAAGGCCTTCGACGAGGCCGAGGCCCGCCGCACCGTCGAGCAGATCGGACGACGCGGCTACGAGGCCGTGGCGGTGTGCTTCCTGTGGTCGGTGGTGAACCCCGAACACGAGGCCCGGTTCGGTGAGCTGCTCGACGAGATCCTCCCGGGGGTTCCGTACACCCTGTCGCACAAGCTGATCCCGGTGGTCCGCGAGTATCGTCGTGCGTCGGCGACGGCGATCGACGCCTCCCTCAAGCCGCTGATGCAGAAGCATCTCCTGGGTCTGCAGGAGGATCTGCGCGAAGCAGGCTTCACCGGACGGATCCTGATCAGCACCTCCGAGGGCGGATGCAACGAGGTCGACGCCCTCGTCGAGAAGCCCATCTACACCGTCGGTTCGGGTCCGGCGATGGCCCCGATCGCCGCACGGACCTTCGCCAACCTCGAGGGGCTGGGCGACGACGTCATCATCTGTGACACCGGTGGTACCACGTTCGACGTCGGGCTGGTGCGCGGCGGGCGCCTGGTCTACACCCGCGACACCTGGCTCGGACCGAAGTATCTCGGTGACCTGCTGGGCATCTCGGCGGTCGACATGCGCTCGATCGGGGCGGGTGGCGGCTCCATCGCCTGGATCGACGAGGGCGGGTTGCTGCATGTCGGACCACAGTCGGCCGGCTCCGAACCCGGACCGGCCTGCTACGGACGCGGTGGTGAGTTCGCGACCGTCTCCGATGCGGCGGTGGTGTTGGGATACTTCAACCCGGACAACTTCCTCGGTGGCCGAATGCACTTGGACGTCGACGCAGCACGACGGGTGGTCGGTGTGATCGCGGGTCAGATCGGGCTGACGGTCGAGGAGACCGCCTTCCGGATCATGAGCCTGGCATCGGATCTGATGATGCGCGCCGTCTCCGACATCACGATCAAGGAGGGCTTCAACCCGCGGGAGAGCACCCTGGTCGCCGGCGGCGGCGCGGCCGGCATCAACATCATGACGATCGCCAAGGAACTCGGCTGTGAACGCGTGATCCTGCCGAAGGTCGCCTCGGCACTGTCGGCGTCGGGTATGCAGTACGCCAACATCGTCGCCGAGAAGGCCGCCAGCCTCGTCGTCGACACCGAGCATTTCGATGCCGAGGCCGTCAACGGCCTGCTCCAGCGCCTCGAGACCGAACTGATGGCCTTCCACTCGCAGCTCGACGGCGAACACAGCGGATGGACCGTGGAATTCATCGCCGAGGCCCGCTACGAAGGTCAGGTATGGGAGCTCGACACGCCGTTGCCGGTGCGGCGCTTCGATTCCGAGGACGACCGCGCCGCCCTCGTCGAGGCCTTCCATCAGGTGCATCACCGTGTGTTCGCCGTCCGCGACGAGGGCAGCACCATCGAGATCATCAACTGGAAGGCGCGACTGATCGTCGAACTCGCCGAGGCGCCGAAGCCGTCGGACATGACCGTGCAGCCCAGGGCCGGGCGGGCGAGTGCGGAGCGGGACTGCTACTTCGGTGCCGCAACACCGGTGCCGACCCAGATCTTCCTGGCCGAGGACATCACGCCCGGCCTGATCATCGCGGGCCCGGCGATCATCGAGGAACCGACCACCACCGTCGTCGTGTACCCGGGGATGTCCGCCGAGGTCAGCGCCGAAGGCAACTACCTGCTCCGTCTCTCCTGATCTGTGCGCCGAGGTGAGAAGACCCGGCGCCGACGACATAAGGGCCTGAACATGACCATGACCACCACTGCCGGTACCGATTTCGATCCGTACCTGACGGCGATCATCGCCAACCACATCGACGGGATCGTCCGCGAGATGACCCACACGCTGCTGCGCGCGGCGCGCTCGGCCGTCATCAGCAGCGCCCGTGACTTCTCGTGCTCGATCGTCACCGGTGACAACCAGCTGCTCGCATCGGCAGAAGGTCTGCCGATCCACATCTTCGGCAGCCACATGCAGTCGAAGGCGATGACCGACTTCCACGGTGACGACATCCGTGAAGGCGACGCCTATCTGCACAACGATCCCTACACCGGCGGCACCCACGCCGCCGACCACACGATCCTCGTGCCGGTGTTCTTCGAGGGCGAGCACCTGTTCACCACGGTTGCCAAGGCCCACCAGGCCGACACCGGAAACGCCGTTCCGAGTACATATTCCGCAGGAGCGCGAGATCAGTACGAGGAGGGCGCCCTGATCTTCCCGGCGGTGCGGCTCCAACGAGATCACGTCATGAACGACGACATCGTCCGGATGTGCCGTTCCCGTATCCGTGTTCCCGGCCAGTTCTACGGGGACCTGCTCGCCGGCATCGGCAGTGCGCGGGTCGGGGAGCGCCGACTCAAGGAACTCTGCGAGAAGTACGGCACGGAGCAGATCAAGGCGTTCATCCGCGGCTGGCTCGACTACTCCGAGGAACGGATGATCCAGACCATCCGTCGGCTGCCGGCGGCCACCCTGACCAGCAACGGCGCCCACGACCCCGTCGACGGTCTGCCCGACGGTATCCCGGTCACCGCCACGATCCGCATCGATCCGGACGAGGCGATCATCGAGCTGGACTTGACCGACAACGTCGACAACGTCGACTGCGGTCTCAACCAGAGCGAATCGACGGCAACGGCGTCCAGCATCGCCGGTGTGTTCAACTCGATCGACGCCTCCGTGCCCTGTAACTCCGGGTCGTTCAGGCGGATTCGGGTGCTCTTGCGCGACGGTGCGGTGGTCGGCAGGCCCACGTTCCCGCACAGCTGCTCGGTGGCCACCACCAACGTCTCCGACCGTGTGGTCAACACGGTGCAGTCGGCGTTCGCCGGGATCGGCGAGGGATGGGGCCTCGCCGAGGGCGGGGTGGGTATGGGAGCGGGCATGGCCGTCTGCTCCGGCGAGGACCCGAGCAGCTCGGAGGGCTCCTACGTCAACCAGCTGATCATCGGTACCGCCGGTGGCCCGGGAGCGCCTGGCGCCGACGGTTGGCCCACCTACGCGCTGCCCGTCGTCGCCGGGTTGATGTACCGCGACTCGGTCGAGATCGACGAACTCAAGCACCCGATGCGGTTCGGGTACCTCCGGATGGTGCCCGGCAGTGCCGGGGCAGGTCGGTACCGCAGCGCACCGGCAATGGAGCTCTCCTACGGACCGCTCGCGGCACCGATGGAGGTGTTGTGGCCGTGTGACGGAACCATCAACGCACCCAAGGGAGTCCGTGGCGGCCACGACGGTTCGCCGGCCCGCCACGTCAAGGTCGGCACCGATGGGGTGATCACCGAGCTGCCGGGGATCGTGGCGGTCACCCTGACCAAGGGTGAAGTGGTCCAGGGCGTGTCGTCCACCGGTGGTGGCTATGGTGATCCGCTGGACCGCGAACCACGCCGGACCCGCGACGACGTGCTCGAAGGCTACGAGACGATCGAACGCGCCCGCGAGGTCTACGGCGTCGTACTCACCGGTGATGTCGACGAGCGCTCGCTCGAGGTGGATGTCGACGCCACCGAGGTGCTGCGTGCGACCCTGCGCGCGGAGTCGGGTCGCCGAGCGACAACGGTATCGCCTCATCCGATTCCACGGACGGGCGAGTTGGATTCTCACAGAAAGACTTTCCTCTGATGTCGAAAGCCGACAACGTCGATGTGACGATCGACCCCGCAGCACACACCCACCCGGACGACGATGTCCGGGTGAGGCGCTGGTCGCTCACGATGGCATTCTGGTCGCTGATGTCGGCCATGTTCTGGCTGTACATCGCGGTCGCCTGCAATGCCGCGGTGGGCACTGTCAACACACTCATCGGCATGGTTCTCACGATCGCCACCTACGGCATCATCAA
Organism: Gordonia sp. NPDC003376; assembly: GCF_053589235.1. NCBI lineage: Bacteria > Bacillati > Actinomycetota > Actinomycetes > Mycobacteriales > Gordoniaceae > Gordonia > Gordonia sp. NPDC003376. The sequence goes on from NZ_JBSFRM010000006.1 coordinate 164,602, forward strand.
CGCTGTGCTCGCACGCCATGCGATCCGCACCGGAGAGACCATCAGCATCTTCTCCGGCAAGATCTTCGGCCGGCTCGGCGCCGCGCTCGCCGCACTACTGTTCGCGGTGACGGCCATGTACTACGCCGTGTTCGAGGGCTCGATCATCGCAGTCGCCTTCCAGGAGTACTTCGGCGGCAACCTCAGGGTCTGGTACCTCGTCGTCGTCCTCTACGCGCTGCCACTGGTCCTCGGCGGCGTCCAGGACTGGCTGGACAAACTGAACGGAATCCTGTTGCCGCTCTACGGTCTCGGGCTCGTCGCGATCATCGTCGGGGCCACCGTGAAGCAGGGATACCCCACCGGCTGGCTGGGGCATGCGGTCGCGGGCGGTCCACTGCCCGGCTGGCTCACCACCTACCTGATCTACATGGGTGTGTGGGTGGTCATGATGTACACCTTCGAGTTCGCCCGGCTCGGCAGGCGAACGGATGCAACCTTCCACGCCAACGTCACCTTCGGCTGGGTGTTCTTCTTGCTGACCTTCGGCGTCAACGGCTTGATCGGTATCTACCTGGTGTCGGCGTGGGGTCTCGGCGAGGCCACCGAGACCGGTGTCGTGTCGGCGATCATCAACTCGCTCGGACTGCTGGGCGTGATCGTGATCGTCATCTCGCAGACCAGGATCAACACGGCCAACTACTATGCGGCGTCGATGAATCTGCAGGATCTGTCGACGATGATCCTCAAACGCACTACGCCACGCCTGTTGTGGGTGTTCGTCGTGGGCGCGATCGTCTATCTGTTCATGCTGACCGACGTCCTCGGCTACCTGTTGACCGCACTGGCGTGGCAGGGCGTGCTGGTGTGCGCCTGGGTCGCGATCGCCGTGACCTACGTGGTGTTCGTGGCACGGCAGGGTCGGGAAGAGGCCAGTGGTGGCGGGCAGCCGCTGCGATGGCTTCCGGTGACGGCCTGGATCGTCTCGGCGGCCGTGGGCATCCTGCTCACCGAGCAGACGAGCAGCCCCGTCGTCGCCGCTCTCGCACCGGTCATCACGGTGGCCCTCGCGCTGGTCCTCTACATCCCGTCGCAACTCGCGCTCCGGCGCAGCGTCCCGGTCGCGGTCGCGTCATGACCTCGGCCCCCGCGGTGTCCGTGGACCGGTGCACGGCACCGGTCCGTCCCATCGATCGTCACGTGTGAGGAAACGAAGGAAAGTGGTGTGAACGAGATGTCATCGTCGTCCGGAACAGCCCTGTGGCATCCCTTCAGCGATATGTCGTCTGTCCCGGGAAAGGAGTTCGTCGTCGATCGCGCCGAGGGAGTGTGGGTCCACGACCTGTCGGGCAGGAGGTACCTGGACGCCACGGCGAGCCTGTGGTGTGTGAACGTCGGACACGGCCGCGAGGAGATCCGGGCGGCCGTCACCGATCAGCTGGGCCGACTCGACAGCTTCTCCATCTTCGGCGACTACTCGAACCGGCCTGCGATGGAGCTGGCCGACCGGATCGCCTCCCTTGCGCCGCTGGATGATCCGAAGGTGCTGTTCGGCAGTGGCGGCGGTGACGGCATCGACACCGCGGCACGCCTGGCCCGACAGTTCTTTGCAGCCACCGGTCGGCCGGACAAGACCCATCTGATCTCCCGGCGGGAGAGCTACCACGGCACCCACGGGTGGGGTATCTCGCTCGCCGGTATCGACGGCAATCGGGTGGGGAACGGTGAGATGGTCCCGGCGGCAAGCCGGGTGCCGTTCGACGATGCCGCCGCACTCGAGGCCGAGATCCTACGGGTCGGGCCGGAGCGGGTGGCGGCATTCTTCTGCGAACCGGTCATCGGTGCCGGCGGCGTCCATCCGCCGGCGGACGGGTACCTCGAGGAGGTCGCGGCGATCTGCCGTCGCCACGACGTCCTGTTCATCGTCGACGCCGTCATCTGTGGGTTCGGCCGTCTGGGAACACTTTTCGGAATCGATCGGTGGAACGTCCGGCCGGACATCCTGGTCTTCGCGAAGGGTGTCTCGAATGGCGCGGTCCCGCTGGGTGGAGTCGTCGTCGCCGACCGTGTGGCGGAGCCGTTCTGGTCGGAACCCGGTCGTGTCCTCCGGCACGGCGCCACCTACTCGGGTCACCCGGTGAGCTGTGCCGCCGGATTGGCGACTCTCGACATCCTCGAGCAGGGCGACCTCGTCGAGCAGGGACGAATCCTGGAGAAGCCCCTGATCGATCGACTGCAGTCGCTCGCCGGTCATCCTGCTGCCGGTCAGATCCGGGGCGGGACCGGCCTTGTCGGCGCCATCGGTATCGATTCCGCTGTCCTGGAACAGAATCCGGGAGCAGTCGGCACCGCCTTCGGTGCGGCCCGAGAGGCGGGTGTGCTCCTGCGTCCGCTCGGCGGTGCCCTCGCCGTGTCACCGCCGCTGACGTTCACCGAGCCGGATCTGGACCTCATGCTCCAAGGGGTAGAGGCCGGGCTCGACGCGTTGGTCCGGTAGTACGGCGGACCGGTGGGCAATGACGATGTCCTCCGGGTGGATTCACGTGAAACCGTCCGGAGGACATCGTTGTGGCAGCTCGGTCTGGACCTGAGGTCGGCGGGCTGCGCTCAGCGCATCTCGCCGGCGCCCTCGTACGGGTGGATGCTCGTGAGCAGGTCGCCCTCGGCGAACCGCGAGTACCGGAAGTCCTGCGGGTCGACGTGCTTGAGGGTGGTGGTGCCGGTCAGCACCATGTCGGCGACGAGTTTGCCGACGGCCGGGGAGATCTTGAATCCGTGACCGGAGAAGCCGGTGGCCAGGAACAGACCGTCGACCGGCGACGGACCGATGATCGGGTTGTAGTCGGGGGTGACGTCGTAGGCGCCCACGTAGGAGCTGGTGATCCGTGGGTCCGGCATGTCGGGCAGGCGGTGGCCGAGCTTCATGACCACCTTGTCGACGGTGCTCTCGTCGGCGCGGTTGATGTAGTTGTCGGGGTCGATGTACTGCGGGGCAGAATGGTCCGAGTTACCCACCAGCAGTTCGCCGTTGGGCTCGCGGCAGATGTAGGACAGGCCGGCGAGGTCGGAGAGCACCGGGACCACCGGGGTGGGTGCGCCCTGGTCGACCAGGATCAGCTGCGCGCGCTGGGCCTTGACGTCGACGTCGACGCCCACGCCCGTGGTCAGCGCGGGGGTCCAGGGGCCGGCGGCGACGATCACGGTGTCGGCGTGGATCTCGTCGCCACCGGCCAGACGGGCGCCGATCACGCGACCGTCCTCACCCTGCAGCAGTTCGGCGACCGGGGTGGACTGCTTGATCGTGACACCGAGCCGGCGGGCGGCGGCGGCGAAGGCCATGCCGGCCATGTAGGCCTCGCCACGGCCGCCGAGGGGCTCGTAGGCGAAGGCGGCGAAGTCGTCGAGGTGCAGCCCCGGCCACAGTTCGGCCATGGTGTCGTGGCCGATCAGCGAGACGTCGACGCCGATGTCCTGCATCATCGCGACATTGGCCTCGAGCGGGGTGATGTTGTTCTCGCCCACGCCGACGACGTAGCCGCACTGCTGGAAGGCCATGTCGTCGCCGAAGAGTTCGGTTGCGCGGGTGAAGATGTCGACGCCGTACCACGACATGGCGACCAGTGACGGATTGCCGTAGTGGCAGCGGACCACCCCACTGGACTTACCGGTCATGCCCGAGCACAGGGTGTCGCGCTCGACCACCATGACATCGGTCTCGCCCTGATCGGCCAGCGACCAGGCGATGGCGAGGCCCTCGAGGCCGCCGCCGACGATCAGGAATCGGGTTGTGGTGGTGGTCATGTCACTTCGCTTTCTTCGAGAACTGCAGTGGGACAACGCATGGGGTGAGAGGAATCAGGACAGGAGGTCGGTGAGGACGGTGGCGAGGGCATGGCCACCGGCGTCGGCGTCGGGGTCTTCGACGTACTCCTCGGGAGAGTGCGAGACCCCGGTGGGGTTGCGCACGAACAACATCGCGGTGGGGATCTCATCTTTGAGCACCCCGGCGTCGTGGCCGGCGCCGGTCGGGAGGATCGGGGCGTCGGGCAGGACGGTCGAGACCCGGCCACGCAGCTGCGGGTCGAAGTCCACGCGCGGGCTCATCGACGCCTCGGTGAGGGTGAACTCGCAGTTCTCGGCGAGGGCATGGACCCGGGCGGCGGCGGCGATATCGGCGACCAGTGCGGCGACCACGGCGTCGTCCTCATGGCGGACGTCGAGCCAGACGTCGACGCGGGAGGCGATCACGTTGCTGCCGCCGGGAACCGGGTCGAGCTTGCCGACGGTGGCGCGGGCCCCGTCGACCGCGGCACCGAGCCTGCGCACATCGAGAACGGTTGCCGCGGCGGCGATCATCGGGTCATGACGGTCGGTCATCAGAGTGGTACCGGCGTGATTTCCCTGACCGCGGAACGACAGCAGCCAGCGGCCGTGGCCGAGGATCGCCGACCCGATCGCGATGGCCGAGCTGGTGTCGACGAGCCCGCGCCCCTGTTCGACGTGGAGTTCGACGAAGCACCCGATCTGGTCGAGACGTTCCTGGTCGCGACCGATGTATCGGGGATCGAGCCCGTTCCGGGTGGCGAGGTCGGCGAAGGTCTCGCCATCGGCGCCGGCGAGCTTCCAGGCGCGCTCACGGGTGACGCGGCCGGTCATCAGCTGAGACCCGAGGCAGGCCAAGCCGTATCGCGAGCCCTCCTCCTCGGGGAAGACGGCGAGCGCGAGGGGGCGGCGGGGGATCACGCCGGAAGCGTTCAGCTGGTCGACCGCGACAAGCGCCGACGCCACGCCGAGCGGGCCGTCGAAGGCGCCGCCACCGGGGACGGAGTCGAGGTGGCTACCGGTCACGACGGCGTCGGTCACGGCGAGTCCCGCCGGGTTCCACCATGCCCAGATGATGCCGTTGCGGTCGGTCTCGATCTCCAGCGACCGTTCGGTGGCGGCCGACAGGAACCATTCGCGCAGTTCGAGTTCCGCGGCGGAGTAGACCGGACGGCTGTATCCGCCGCGTGCCGGGTCGGTTCCGATGTGGGCGATCTCGGCCATCAGGCCGCTGACCGTCGCAGTGGATGCGGTGCTCACGGATCAGTCCTCCGATGCTGCTGTGGGATGAAGATGGACGCGGGCGACGGTGCCCGTTCCGTGGACGGTGACGGCCTGTGACCCGACGAGGATGGTGTCGAGCGGCTCCAGGGCGTCGTCGGCGATGCGCAACGAACCCGAGAGCACCAGGTAGGCGACGGTGCCCTCCTCCGAGAGCTCAACAGATCCGCGCACGTTCTGCAGGGTGAGATCGCCCCGGCCGAACTCTCGGCGAACCATCAGATTGAGGATCTGCGTGGTGCCGCGGGTGGGCTCTCCGGCGACCTCGTCGTCGCCGGAGAAGTGGATGCGGTCGAGATGCACGAGGTGATGGTCGGTGCCGTTGACGGTCAGCATCACCGGGTCGGCGCCGAGGATCAGCGCGGTGCGCTCGAATCCGTCGAATCGGGAGAAATCACCGGCTGCCTCGATCTCGGCGATGCTCAGCGTCCAGTCCGGGGCGGTCGTCGAACCGCCCGTGGCGATCCGGCGGGTCACACCTGCACCGTTGCGCCACGGTTGCAGCGGCACGTCGGCGCCGCGGATGACGCCGGACCGGGGAAGGTGCCCATCGCGGTGGGGTGTTCGGGTGGACATGTGGCTCGTGCTCTCGACTCGGGGGTTGGTGTCCCTCGAGTACACCCCTCCGATTGAGAAAAGAGAAATACCTATATGGAGCCGATTGTTCTGAGTGGCAGAATAATTTCCATGGAGCTCCGCCACCTGCGCTATTTCCAGGTCCTCGCCGAAGAACTGCACTTCGGGCGGGCCGCCGCCCGGCTACACATCTCGCAGCCGCCGCTCACCTCGCACATCAAGGACCTCGAACGGGAGGTGGGGGCGCGACTGTTCGACCGGACCACCCGCCGGGTGGACCTCACCGAGGAGGGGCGGCTCTTCCTGGACCGGGTCGGCGCGGTACTCACCTCGCTCGACGACGCGGTGGAGGAGGTGCGCGACCATGCGGCGGGTCGGCGCGGCCGGATTCGGGTGGGCTTCGTCAGCTCCGCGTCGGGGACGGTGATCCCGCCTGCCCTGCGCCGGTTCCGCGACCTCAATCCGCATGTCCGCGTGGATCTCTCGCCGCTGACAACACGCGAGCAGATCGACGCCCTGCAGGCCGGTCGCCTGGATCTCGGGTTGATCCGCGCCGGTGGACGCGTGGAGGACCTCCGCGTGGAGCCACTCGTCGAGGAGTCCCTCGTCGTGGTCCTGCCCACCCATCACCGGCTGGCCGATCGGACAGAGGTGGACATCCGCGACCTGATCGGGGAGCGGCTCATCCTGTTCCCGCAGACCCTGATGCCCGCCTATCTCGCCCAGATCTGGGGGCTGTTCGCCGAGTACGGCGCCGAACCCCGGGTGGTGCAGGAGGCGATCCACCACGAGACGGTCCTGGGCCTGGTGTCGGCCGAGGTCGGGCTCTCGATCCTGCCCGAATCGGTGTCGTGGTTCGGCACCGACCGCATCGCCATCCGGCCGCTCGCCCAGAAGGTGACCACCGCGCTGATGATCGCCCGCACAACCGAATCCGCGAATCCGGCCGAGGCGGCATTCGTCGACTGCCTGTATGCGGCGATGGGGGAGCTGCCGGCAGTGTGATCGGACCGGCCGCGACCTCGCACCCATCCGGTGCGCACGCCGGGATGTCGATATGCCGACGGACCGGCGTGCATTCGCATACCGGTCCGTCGTGTGAAGGTGTCCCTCACGGGGGTGCGCCTCGGAAGATGGTGGTTCCGTGTGCTTTCCCCGGTTGTCACCTCACCCCTGTCATCTCACCCCTGTCACCTCACCGCTGTCATCTCACCGTTCTGCCCTCACCGCGATCCGGCCGGCGTCGTGGCACCCGCAGCCGTCCGGGGGTCGTCGTCGGTGGTGTCGATGACGGTGGTGTCGATGGTGGTGGTGTCGATGACGGCGACCAGCTCGGACTGTCCGCCATCGTGTCCGTCGACGGCCTCCGAAGCCGATGCGTCGTCGGTGATCTCGGCCAGGCGCTGCTCGTCGAAACTCTCGGTCTTGAGTGCGACCTCCTTGATGAAGGCGATGGCGACCAGGCTGATCACGGCCATGACGCCGGCGATCAGGAACACCCGGGCGGTGCCGTCGCCGTAGGCGCCACGCACGATGGCCTCGATCGGACCGGGCAACTCGTTCAGGTTGGACAGTCCGGCACCACCGGTCTGTCCGGGATTGATCCCGACAGCGGCGAGGCCCTGCTTGATCAGGTCGGTCACATGATTCGACAGCACCGCGCCGAGAACCGAGACGCCGGCCGCGCCACCGAGTGAACGGAAGAATGTCACGGTGGAGGTCGCGGAGCCGAGCTCGGCGGGTTCGACGTTGTTCTGCACCGCGAGCACCAGGTTCTGCATCGTCATCCCCATGCCGAAGCCGACGATGAACAGGTAGCAGCCGATGACCACCATGTTGGTGTGCGCGTCGATGGTGCTGAGCAGGCCGAAGCCGATGGACATCGCGATCGCGCCGGCCACGAGGTAGCGTTTCCACTTCCCGAAGCGCGTGATCAGCTGACCGGACACGGTGGCCGAGATCATCGAACCGGTCACCATGGGCAGGGTCAGCAGACCTGCGGCGGTGGGGGAGTAACCGCGGGCGATCTGGAAGTACTGTCCCAGGAACACCGCGCCGCCGAAGAGCGCGACGCCGACCGAGATGCTGGCGATGGTCGCCAGGCTGATGGTGCGGTCACGGAACAGGTGCAGCGGAATGATCGGGTCCTTGGCACGGGACTCGACGAAGACCGCGGCGGCCAGTAGTGCCAGGCCCAGGGCGACGAGGCCGAACGACATACCCGACACCCAGTCGAAGTTCTTGCCGGCGAGGGTCACCCAGATGAGCAGGGTGCTGACACCGCTCGCGATCAGGACCGCACCGAGGTAGTCCAGCGACACCTCCTTGCGGATGACCGGCAGGTTCAGGGTTCGCTGGATCACCGCGAGCGCGATGATGGCGAGCGGCACGCAGACGTAGAAGGTCCAGCGCCAGCCGAGCCAGCTGGTGTCGACGATCACGCCACCGAGAAGCGGGCCTGCGACGATGGCCAGGGACATGACGGCGGCGATCGGGCCCTGGTAACGGCCGCGTTCACGCGGACTGAACATCGAGGCGATCACGATCATGACCAGCGCCTGCAGGCCGCCGAGGCCGAGACCCTGGACCACGCGGAAGCCGATCAGCATGCCCACCGACTGGGAGAAGCCGGCGAGGACCGATCCGAGCGTGAAGATCGCCAGGGATGCCTGGACCAGCAATTTCTTGCTCACGAGGTCCGACATCTTGCCCCAGAGCGGGGTGGTGGCGGTGGAGGCGAGCAGGGTGGCCGTGACGACCCAGGTGTACTGGTCCTGGCTGCCGTGCAGATCGGTGATGATCACCGGTAGAGCGTTGGAGACGATGGTCGCCGAGAGGAATGCGACGAACATCCCGAGCAGGAGCCCCACGAGGGCCTGGATCTTCTGGCCGTGGGTCATCGGGGTGTTGTCGCCGGCAGCGGCGTCGTGGCGCTGCGCAGCGGTTGCTGTCATGCGGAAACCTCCAGAAGGTCTGTTCGTACCTCGCGGCGGGGCCGTGGGCCGGGGCTGACGGCGCCGACAGTGGTCGGTCGTCGCTTCGGGTGCGCTGAGAAGTGCGCTGCGAATAGTTGAACGACGCAACTATAAGCGTGATAGGTGCAACCCGCAACTATCTGGAAGTATTCCCTGACCTCAGGATTCGTGTGAATCGGGCATATCCGGAGCCGGGTGTCGAGGCTCACTCGTCTGCACCGCCGACAGTCGACGCAACAGCCGCGCGAGGGTTCGGATGTCGTCCGGCTCCCACTGTCCCAGCTGTGCGCGCCACTCCTGGACGAACGTTGCGATCACCGTCTCGTACCTGTTGCGGCCGTCGGCGGTGAACGAGACCACCCGCGCGCGGGCATCCCGTGGATCCGGGTGGCGTTCGGCGAGACCGAGCCGGACGATCGTGTCGACCTGTCTGGTCACCGTCGACTTGTCGAGGCCCAGTTCGGTCACCAGCTCCGACATCGGGACGGACTCGTGCCGCGCGAGGACGGTGAGCAGCAGGTAGTGCGACGGATCCAGACGCGGATCGATGGCTCGCGCGCGCCGTCGGGCGCGGTCGCGGCCCTGCCGCCAGAGATCGGCGAGCTCGTCCTCGAGTTCGGCGATCGGTTCGTCACCCATCGGCCCGCGCATCCCTTCGTCGGTGGCGTCCGGGGAGACACGCTACCGCCGCGACCGCCGACCCGTGCACATCGCACCGACCCCGGCGGTGACGATCTGCCCGTCCGGACGGCGATCAGCCTGCCTGCAGGACGAATCCGTCGGGGTCGGTGGCCGATGCGGCTGCGGTCCAGCCGAGCAGCAGGCGGTGATCCCCGGAACCCTCGATGCCCACGCCGGCGTCCTTGGCGGCCGCCTTGCGGCCGTAGAGCGCGAGCTTCACCGCGTCGTCCCGGGCGGCGAACTCCACGTATCTGCGTCCGAAACTCTTGGCGACCTCGAGCCCGTGCTCGGTGTAGAAGGTCCGGGAGGCGGCCACATCCGCGGCTCCGAGGAGCACCACCACGTCGTCGACGTGACGCAGCGGGGCGCCGGTGTTCTTCTTCGACGACGCCGCCACCTTCCAGATGGCGCCGTCCGGGGCGCGGACCACGCCGCCGTAGCCCCAGAACGACTTCGACGCCGGCCTGAGCGGTTCGGCGCCGGCCTCGATCGCCGGGGAGATGAAGGAATCGACGACGGCCGGGTCGGCGACCACCAGCGAGATCGTGAAGCCGCGGAAGCCACTGGTGGGAGCGCTGGACTCGTGCAGTCGCAGGCGATCGTCGAGGCCGAAGGCGGCGTCGTAGAAGGTTCGGGCGGCATCGACATCCGGGACGCCGAGGGACAGGGAATCGAGTGTGGTGGTCAGTGAAGTGGTCATGTCCTCGACGGTAGGAGCATGCCGGCCCCGGCACTTCTCGATTCCTGACCGATGCGGCCCGAGGGTTAGGATGGCCCTTTGGCGAATGTCGAGTGACGATCCGAGGCGGGAGGGACGCATGACCGATGCGGTGTCCACCGAGCCCGCGGCGTCGGACTGGCGTGTGTACCCGCCGATGCAGCTGCCCCGGATTCTCGAAGTGGCGCTGACCGAGATCGTCGAACACGGCTATGACGCCACCAGCGTCCGGACCATTGCGCGCGAGGTCGGGGTGACCGTGCCCGCGCTGTACTACCACTACGAGAACAAGCAGGCGATCCTCGTCGCGCTGCTCGAACATGCCATGACCACCGTCGGCGGCCACATCGACGGTGCACTCGCCGTTGCCGGCGACGATCCGGTGCGACGGCTCAGTGCGGTGGTCGAGGCCACCGCGCTCTACATGGCGACCTATCGGGACCTGGCCTTCCTCGACTCCGAACGCCGTTCACTGACGCCGGAGAACCGGGTCCGCTACGCCGGACACCGTGACCGGATCGATGGACTGCTGCGTTCGGCCATCGAAGATGGTTGTCGGACAGGAATTTTCGCCACACCGGTGCCGGATTCCGCCCGCCGCGCGATCTTCACGATGTGTCAGGGCATCGCCACCTGGTACCGCCCCGACGGTCCCCGGACACCGGCAGAGACCGCGCGGGACTATGTCCGGATCGCGTTGTCGGCGGTGGAGTGCCGGGAAGTACGCGACTGAGGGTCCTCGCTCAACTGGCGTCGGCGGTCGAATGCGCCACCGGACATCCGGGCGCGAAGGTGCCGAGGCGTGATACCTCGAAGCCGTTGGGATAGCTACGGATTCGAGGCATGTCGTGTACCAGCAGCGGCTTGCGGCGGGACGGGAGCAGTGCGACGAAGCGGGCGCGTGCCCGCAGGCCGGCCACCGACAGCCGGCGCGCGAGGCGTCCGGGCTCCCGGTAGTGGAAGGCGGCGAGCAGCGGCTCGTCCATCAACGACCGGCTGAAGATGTCGATGACGGGTGCGAGCGGCTTGGGGTAGAAGGTCTTGAGCAGGCCCAGGGTCGAGTCGGCAACCTTGACCGCGTCGGCGTCGAATGCGAAGTGCTCGCGCTCGTAGTTGTCCATCAGGTGGGCGAAACCCTCGTAGGTGTCCGGGATGTCGGTGATGGCCATGTGTTTGCCCAGCGTCTGGTAGTACCGCACCGAGGCGACGACCTCGTCATAGGTCAGCGTCCGCCAGCCGTAGGAGTCGATCCACCGTTTGGGGACCACCACGAACGTGGCCAGCACGTAGAGCATGTCGTCGTTGCTGATGTCGTACCGCTTGTGCATCTGGTTGATCCGGCGGATTGCCGACTTGCCCTCGGGGCTCGAGAATCCTTCCAGCAGTGGCGCTTCCAGGAGTAGGCCGGTGTCGTCGTAGCGGCGTTGGACATTGTCGGTGAACTCTGCGGTCTGCGCCAGCAGCCGGCCGACGCTGGGTACCGCGTAGGTGCGGAACAAGGCGAAACTCAGGGCCTGGTTCATATCCCACGGGAAGTCGTAGATGGTCAGGTTCCGGTAGATCTCGGCGAACCGGGTTTCGGCGTCGAGACCGTGATTGCGGTCGATGGTGAGCATGGGGCCTCCTCGGCAACGATCTGCCTCGACTGTAAGTCGACTTACACTTATGTGCAAGAGGTCACACCCGGATGGTGATGTGGGGGGGGGGGTGTCCCGGGTCAGTTCTCCGGAGTCGGCGCGTCGGGGTGTGGGGTGTCCGCGTCGTGCGTACCGATCGCCGTCGCCAGGAAGGTGCGCATCCCGAAGTCGAGGGCATCGAAAGAGCGCAGGGTGCCGCTCTCGTATCCGACGAGCAGGTACATCGAGACGGTGGCGAAGCGTTCGGCATCGGCGTCGTCGCCCATCGCCTCGCGGTAGGTCTCGGCGATGAAGTCGCGTCGCTCGCGGTCGACCTCTTCCTGGTGGGCATGGACTTCGGGATCCTGGGCGGCCCAGATGCGGATCGCCGACTCGGAGTCGTGCGGCAGCGACAGGCCGACCCGGATGAGCTCGGAGAGCCGGGCCCGCGGATCGGTGACCTTGCGGGCCTCGGCGATCGGCCGCCGGCTCTTCTCCTCGCGCCAGTAGGCCACCAGCGCCGAGGTGAACTCGGCCCAGTTGTCGAAGGCGTGATAGAAACTGCCGGTCGTCGCCTCCGCGCGGTTGCAGACCGCGGCGAGTTTGAGGGCACCGTAGCCATCCTCGGCCAGAACGGTCAGTCCGGCCTCGAGGAAGCGCACACGCGCGTAGCGTGACGGTGTCGATCTCCTCTCGCGGGCCATATCCGAACATTCTAGTTCATCATCTGCGCTGGTCGGCCGGTCGAGGGTCGGGTGCATCCGGGTGGATGTTGATCTGGGTCACACGAACGTGTTACAAGTTAGCGAGCGATAAGTAGGCCTGCGACCCGTGTTCCCACGCCGGCACGCGGGCCGCCCCGACATCGAACGGATCTGAGCAACGATGAAGCGTACGGTCTTCGAACCCGAACACGAGCAGCTGCGCGAGAGCGCCCGCGAATTCCTCGCCCGCGAATGCGCGCCCAACGTCGAGAAGTGGGATGCCGCGGGCCAGGTCGACCGGGAGGCCTACAAGAAGGCGGGTGACGCGGGTCTGCTCGGGTTCAACATCCCCGAGGAGTTCGGTGGCGGGGGCGTGGAGGACGACTTCCGCTTCAACGCCGTCGTCGTCGAGGAGTTCGCCCGCTTCGGTGGTGCCGCGCCCGGCCTGAGCCTGCAGAACGACGTGCTCGTGCCCTACTTCCTGCACCTCGCCGACGAGGAGCAGCGTGCCCGCTGGATGCCGGGTATGGCCAGCGGTGAGACGATCCTCGCGGTCGCCATGACCGAGCCCGGCGCGGGCAGTGACCTCGCCGGCATCAAGACCTCGGCCCGCCTCGACGGTGACCACTACATCCTCAACGGCTCCAAGACCTTCATCTCGTCGGGGATCAACTCCGACCTGGTCGTCGTGGTCTGCCGGACCGATCCCGATCCCGCCGCCGGCCACAAGGCATTCTCGCTGCTCGTCGTCGAGCGCGGCATGGAGGGCTTCGAGCGGGGCCGCAAGCTCGACAAGATGGGCCTCAAGGCGCAGGACACCGCGGAGCTGCACTTCACCGATGTCCGGGTGCCCAAGGAGAATCTCCTGGGTGTCGAGGGTCGCGGCTTCTATCACCTGATGCAGAACCTGCCGTCGGAGCGCCTGTCGATCGCGGTCGGCGCCATCGCCGGTGCGCGCGCGGTGTTCGAGGAGACCGTGCAGTACACCAAGGATCGCAAGGCATTCGGCCGTCCGATCGGCACCTTCCAGGCCAATCGGTTCACGCTGGCAGAGATGTCCACCGAGCTCGACATCGCCGAGCAGTACATCGACCGCTGCCTGCGCGCCGTCGTCGAGGGCGAGCTCACCGCCGTCGACGCGGCCAAGGCCAAGTGGTGGTGCACCGAGCTCGGCAAGAAGGTCATCGACCAGTGTGTGCAGCTACACGGCGGCTACGGCTACATGAACGAGTACCGCGTCGCCCGCGCCTACACCGACTGCCGGATCCAGACCATCTTCGGTGGTACCACCGAGATCATGAAGGACCTCATCGGTCGGGACATGGGCCTCTGAGCGCCCTTCCCCGGCAGCTGCACACGGAGTAGCGTTGCAGCGCAGTTCCATTCAACTACCGAAGGTGAAGGTACCGATGTCCGCAGTGATCGTGGTGGCGACCCTGTCCCCGCAACCCGGCAAGGAGCAGGCCGTCAAGGACGCCATCCTGGCCGCCATCGACAAGGTGCACAGCGAGCCGGGGTGTGAACTGTACGCACTGCACCAGGCCGCCGACGGCACCGACTACGTGATGATCGAGAAGTGGGAGTCCGGCGAGGCGCTCAAGGTGCACGGTGGTGCCCCCGCACTGGCGGAACTCGGTGCGGCGATAGCGGATTCGCTGGCCGGGCCGCTGGACGTCAAGACCTTCACCGCGATTCCCGCCGGTGATGCGGGAAAGGGCGCGCTGTAACGCCATGACGGACTCTCTCATCGATCCCGTGACCGGGGAACGGGCCGAGGTGCTCGACCGGCTCCTGGCCGAACGTTGGAGTTGCCGCTCCTACCGACCGGATCCGGTGCCCCGCGATGTCATCGAACAGCTGTTGGCGATGGCGCAGCGGACGGCGTCGTGGTGCAACACCCAACCCTGGCAGACCATCGTGCTGTCGGGGGCGGCCACCGACCGGTTCCGGGAGGCGCTGAGCGAGCACGTGACCTCCGGCGCGGAGGGGGCGTTCGACTTCGAGGCGCCCGGCCACTACCAGGGCGTCTATCGAGATCGTCGCCGCGAGAGTGGTTGGCAGCTCTACGATGCCGTGGGGATCGAGAAGGGGGATCGCGCGGCGTCGACTGCGCAGATGCTGCAGAACTTCCGGTTCTTCGATGCACCGCACGTCGCGATCGTCACCACCGACGCACAACACGCGACCTACGGTGCCGTCGACGGCGGACTCTACGTCTCGACCTTCCTGCTCGCGGCGCAGAGCCTGGGGCTCGGCACCGTCCCGCAGGCGGCGGTGGCCGGATACAGCCCGTTCGTGCGGGAGTTCCTCGGCATCGGCGAGGACCGGAAGATCCTGGTGACCATTCCCTTCGGTTACCCCGATGCCGAGCATCCGATCAACGGCTACCGCACCGATCGTGCCGATCTGTCGGAGGTGGCCACCTTCATCGACGAGTGAAGGCGACCACCCGAACTCACGGGGCCGGCGTATCCGCACCCAGCTGCGGCGCCGGTCCCGTCGCGTAGTATTCGCCGTCGAAGGTGGCCGGCAACGCCGCGGCCAGATAGGTGCCGATTCCGGGCTGATCCAGTTCGGTGAACAGTGGATTGGCGGTCAGTGTGCCGGCGGCCACCACCTCGTCGAAGCTACGGTAGCGTTCCGACAGCACCGACGACGATTCCAGCGCTCGCGTGACCTCGTCGGTGGAGCGCTCGGCAAACCATCTGCCGAACAGGGCATTCAGGACCTCGCGGTGTGTGTAGCGGTCGGCGTCGCGGGCGAAGTCGGCATCGAGGGCCTGTTGCAGCGACTCGACCACCGCCTCGGTGCCGGTGATCCGCACGAGATCCCGGAAATGCCGTGGGGTGAGCGCGACCAGCATGAACCGGTCGCCGTCGGCGGTGACGACGTCGGTGCCGTACGTGCCGTACACGCCGTTGCCGGTGGCCGGTCGGCTCCGCGCGTTGACCTGCGGTTCGGTGAGGTATCCGAGCGTGCCGGCCACCGCGAGCGCGGTGTCCTCCAGCGGCAACCGGATCCGGGTCCCGGTGCCGGTCTCGTCGCGTCGTCGGACCGCAGCGGTGACGGCCAGCGCCGCATACAGTCCGCACACCACATCCCAGGCGGGCAACACGTGATTGACCGGGCCGCGGTGGCCGAGCGGACCGGTGATCAACGGGAACCCCAGGCCCGCGTTGACGGTGTAGTCGACGGCGGGGGAGCCGTCGGAGCCGCCGAGCAGTTCCAGGGTGATCACGTCGGGCCGGAGTGCGGCAAGGGTCTCGTGCGACATCCATTCGCGACCACCGGAATTGGTGACGAGGATGCCGCCTCCGGGACCGGATTCGGTGACCAGCCGTTGTACGAGCGACTGCCCTTCGGGGGACCGAAGGTCGGCCGTGACCGACTTCTTGCCACGGTTCAGGCCGGTCCAGTAGATCGACGTGGTCCCGTCGTCGGTCAGCGGGAGCCGGTTGATGTCGGCGGCACCGCCGGTCGGATCGACGCGGATCACCTCGGCTCCGAGCTGGGCCAGGGTGAGCCCACACAAGGGCGAGGCGACGAAGCTCGACACCTCCACCACTCGGATTCCGGTGAGAGGCCGGGGATTGTCGGTTCCTGATGCCATCGTCACACTGCCTCCACAAGTGCCGCGAGCCCTTGCCCGCCGCCGATACACATGGTCACCACACCGGTTCCGCCACCACGACGATGCAGCTCGTGCAGCAGTGTGGTGGTCATCCGGACACCGGTGGCACCGATCGGGTGTCCCAGTGAGATACCGGAACCGTTGATGTTCAGCCGGTCCTGGTCGTTCCATTCCCAACCCTGGAGTACCGCGAGGACCTGGACGGCAAAGGCCTCGTTCAGTTCGACCAGATCGACCGAGTCGAGTAGTGCTGCGGCGGAATCGAATCCGTGCCGCGCAGCCAGCTTCTGCACCGCCGGGACGGGGCCGATTCCCATCCGTGAGGGTTCGCACCCGGCCGAGGTCCAGCCGGTGAAGAAGCCGATCGGCTCGAGGCCGAGGTCGTCGAGGGCGTCCTCGGCGACGATCAGGCATGCGGCGGCGGCGTCGTTCTGCTGGCTCGCGTTGCCCGCGGTGACGACGCCGTCGGCCATCAGCGACCGCAGCCGTGCCAGGGATTCCGGGGTGGAATCCGGGCGCACCCCCTCGTCCCTCGCGAAGATGATGGGATCGGACTTGCGTTGCGGGATATCGATCCCGACGACCTCGTCGTCGAATATCCCGGCCTCCCACGCGGCTGCGGCACGCCGGTGGCTGCGGGCGGCATAGGCGTCGGCGTCGGCACGGGAGATGTCGTGATCGCGGGCCAGGTTCTCGGCGGTCTCGATCATCCCGGAGATCTCGCCGAACCGCCAGACCGGCTGGGAGCGTTCACGGCCGCGGTCGAGACGGTCGTACAGGGTGACGTTTCCCGACCGTGATCCCCACCGTTGGGTGGTGGAGTAGTACTCGATCCGGCTCATCGATTCCACGCCGCCGGCGATCACCGCGTCGGCAACGCCGGTCTGCACCATCATCGCCGCGGTCGCGAGCGACTGCAGCCCTCCGCCACAGCGGCGGTCGAGTTGCATGCCGCCCACCGAGATCGGCAGTCCGGCGTGCAATGCGAGCCAGCGTCCCACACACGGGACCTCGGAGTTGGCATAGGACTGGGCGAAGACGACGTCGTCGATCCGCTCGGGGTCGATGCCCGAGCGGGAGACGGTGGCCCTGACCACGGCGGCGCCGAGGTCCTCGACCGGGACATCACGCAGGGCGCCGCCGTAGGTACCGACGGCGGTGCGAAGGGGGGCGACGATCGCGGCACGTCGCAGCATGGGGGTACTCATGGGTTGTCTCCTACCGGCTCACATGAACCGTCCGCCGGTGACCTCCATGACCGTGCCCGTCATGTAGGACGACAGCGAGGAGGCGAGAAACAGTGCGACGGTGGCGACTTCGTCGACCTCGCCGGCGCGCTTCATCGGGATCTCGGCCATCTTCTGGTCCCACGCCTTCTGCGGCATGGCCTCGGTCATCGCCGACCGGATCAGTCCGGGCTGGATGGCATTGATCCGGACCCCGTGGTGGGCCATCTCCTTGGCCGCGGCCTTGGTCATGCCGACGATCCCGGCCTTGGCGGCGGAATAGTTGGTCTGGCCGACCATGCCGACCTTGCCGGACAGCGACGAGAGATTGACGATCGCACCGGACTTGCGTTCGCGCATGATGGCCGCGGCCTTGCGGGTGCCGTTCCAGGTGCCCTTGAGATGGACGTTGATCACCTGGTCGAACTGCTCCTCGGTCATCGTACGCATCGTGGCATCGCGGGTTATGCCCGCATTGTTGACCATCACATCGACCGGCCCGAACGCCGAATCCGCCGCGGCCAGAAGTGAATCGACGTCGTCGCTGCTGGTGACATCGCAACGCACACCGATCGCCACCTCGACACCGCCGAGTTCGCGGGCGGCACTCGCCGCGGCGTCGCCGTCGATGTCGCCGACCACGACGCGCGCGCCTTCGGCGACGAAGAGTTCGGCGATGGCGAATCCGATTCCCTGTGCGGCGCCGGTGATCACGGCGGTCTGCTGGTTCAGAAGAGGTCCGGGCATGGGAGAGGTCCTGTCTCGTGGGGTCGTCGGAATGTGTGGGGCTACGTCGAGGCGGCGCGGATCAGGTTGCCGCCGATGATGAGTCGCTGGATCTCACTGGTGCCCTCGTACAGGCGGAGCAGCCGGACATCGCGGTAGATGCGCTCCACCGGGACATCCCGCATGTAGCCGGTGCCGCCGTGGATCTGGACCGCGAGATCGGCCACCCGGCCCACCATCTCGGTGCAGAACAGTTTGGCCACCGACGGTGCGGTGCGTCGGTCCTCGCCGGAGACGTACTTGGCCGCGGTTTCCCGGACCAGCGCACGTCCGGCCATCACCCCGGTCTGCTGGTCGGCGAGCATCGCCTGGACCAGTTGGAAGGAGCCGATGGGCTTTCCGCCCTGGGTGGCGTTCGCGGCATAGGTCACCGACTCGTCGAGCGCGCGCTGCGCCTGGCCGACGGCGAGCGCGGCGATGTGGACGCGACCACGCGCCAGCGACGTCATCGCGGCACGGTAACCGGCGTCCTCGTCGCTGCCGACCAGCGCGCCGGCGGGAACGCGCACGCCGTCGAAGGACACGTCGGAGGTCCAGGCACCCTCCTGGCCCATCTTGCGGTCCTTGACCCCGACGGCGACGCCCGCGGTGCGAGCGGGGACGAGGAAGACCGCGATCCCGGTTCCGGAGTCGTCGGCCGGACGTGTGCGGGCGAAGACGATGAAGAGGTCGGCGAGCGGGGCGTTGGTGATGAACCGCTTCTGACCGTCGATCACCCAGTCGTCACCGTCACGGACGGCGGCGGTGCGTAGCCCGGCGGGATTGGAACCGGCGCCGGGTTCGGTGAGTGCGAACGACGCGACCACCTCGCCGGATGCGATGCGCTCCAACCATTCCCGCTTCTGTTCGTCGGTGCCGAAGTTCACCAGGACCTGTCCCGCGATGCCGTTGTTGGTGCCGAACATCGAGCGCAGCGACAGGCTGGTGTAGCCGAATTCCATGGCCAGCTCGACGTCTTGGGTGAGGTCGAGGCCGAGGCCGCCCCACTCCTGCGGGATGGCGTAGCCGAACAGGCCCATCTCGGCGGCCCGGGTGCGGACGTCGTCGGGGATGGCATCGGTCTGCATGATCTCGAGTTCCCGGGGCACGACGGAGGTGCGGATGAAGTCGTGGACCACGCGGCGGATCTGCTCGAAGTCCTCGGCGTCGACGGCGGGTGACTTCTCCTGGGGCGATGCCATGGCTCGAAATTATCAAATCTGCGGCGTGATGAACAGTATGGTCCCGATATGCACTGGTTGGAGACTCTGGGTCCGCCGACGATTATCAGATTCTGGTAGCGTCGCTGCTGATCAGACATCGAGGAGGGGCCGGTGACCAACATCCGGGAGCATCCGGTGGGGGATACGTCCGCGTCGTCGGTGCTCAAGCAGGGCGCCGCGCAGGAGATTCGCCGGGCCATCTTCTCCGGCGAGTTGAGACCGGGCACGAAGATCGACCAGGACGCGATCGCCGAGCGGCTCGGCATGAGCAAGCTCCCGGTACGGGAGGCGCTGATCGCGCTGACTGGCGAGGGCATCGTCGAGACCATCCCGCGTCGTGGTGCTTTCGTCGCCGACCTGTCGCCGGAGGACATTCGCGACCACTACTGGATGCTGGGGGTGATCTCCGGGCTGGCCGCCGAGCGGGCCGCGGCCACTCTCACCGAGGCCGAACTGGACGAGTTGCGCGATGTGGCGTCACGGATGGAGTCGAGCGACGATCTGTTCGAAATCGACCGACTGAACTTCGATTTCCATCGGATCATCAACAAGGGCACCAGGTCCCGGCGTCTGATCGCCGAGTTGAAATTGCTCAGCGGGGCGATCCCGGAAGGGTTCTTCGATGCGCACCCGGAGTCGGTGGCGTCATCGTTGCGCGATCACCAGGAGATCGTCGACGCCCTGGCGAGTCGTTCACCGGGGATGGCGAGGACCCTGATCGAAGGTCACTTCCTGCGGGGTGGTCATCGCGCTGTCGCGCTGTTGCGTGAGCGCGGATTCTGGGGATGACCCGGGTGGGGCCGTGCGCTGGTCGCCGGATCATCTCTTCCGGTAGACGAACGTCCCGACCTGCAGGTAGGCGGCCCGCTCGGCGAGGCGAGAGCTGACGCGGCGCAGGCCGTTGAACACGTGTGCGTCCTTGCCGATGACGACGTGCATCCGGCCCTTCATGGTGGCGTCGATCATCTTGCCGGCGGCCTTCTCCGGCGTCACCGCGAACGCCTCGGCCACCTTTTCGGGTGTACCGAGGTGATTGGCACTCGTACGGACGATGTCGGTCCAGATGGTGCCGGGTAGTGCAGTGGTGACGGTGACCTGGGACGATCCCCGAAGGTCTTGTGCCAGTCCGTATCCGAAGATCGCGAGGGCGGCCTTCGAGGCGCCGTAGATGGCCGCGCCCGGGAACGGGACGATTGCCGACAGGCTCGAGGTGTTCATGATGACCGCGCCGTCGGGCCGGGCCTCGAGGTGCGGGAGGAAGGCGCGGGTCATCGCGACCGTGCCGAAGAAGTTGACCCTCATGATCGTGTCGAGCCGGGCGTCGGTGATCCCGGCAGCGGTCTCGAAGTCCTGCGCGATCCCCGCGATGTTGAACAGGCCGTCGACGCGGCCGTGCTCGGCGATCACCGTTTCCGGGAAGGCCGCCACGGCCGCGTCGTCGGCGATGTCGAGGGGATGGCTGCGGAACCGTTCGGGTCGGCCGATCAGTCGAGCGGTCTCCTCGAGACCGGCGACGTCGAGGTCGGCGCCGGCGACGGTGCCGCCGCGGGCGACCAGCTCGGTCGCCACGCGACGGCCGATACCGTTTCCGGCACCGGTGACCACGAAGATGTTCCCCTCGACCTGCACCCGGGCTCCCTGTCTGCCGTACGTCAGCGTGATGCGGGGGCGGTGGCGTCGTCGGTGGCCGCGTCGTCGGTGATGACGACGCCCTCCGGGATCGCTTGCGGTCCCCGCTTGGGGATCATAAGCGTGATGGCCACGCCCACGAACGCTGCGATGGCACCCACCAGGAAACACATCCGGAACGAGGTCATCGACGGCAGTGACTGCCCGCCGAGCTCGATGGTGGCGGTGGTCAGCAGGACGGCCATCACGGCCGACGACACGGTGGTGCCGACCGAACGCATCAGGCCGTTGAGACCCACTGCGGCACCGGCCTCGGTCATCGGGACCGCACCCATGATCAGTGTCGGCATCGCGGCGTAACCGATACCGACACCGGAGGCCATGATGATCGACGCGAGCATCAGCTGCCACGGCGAGTTCATCAGGAACAGGGCGATCAGATAGCCGACACCCAGCACGGTGGCGCCGATGGCGAGGGTGAACTTGGCGCCGATCTTGTTCATCAGGGTGCTCGAGACAGGGGCGAAGACCAGCATCATCAGACCGCCCGGCGCCATCCACAGGCCGGCGGCGAGCATCGTCTGGCCCAGGCCGACACCGGTCGCCTCGGGCATCTCCAACAGCATCGGGATGACGACCGACTGCGCCATCATGCCGAAGCCGATCGCGACCGCGGCGATGTTGGTCAGGAGCACGGCCGGACGGGCGGTGGTCCGCAGGTCGACCAGTGGTTCCGGGGTCTTCAGCTGGTGGAGGCCCCACAGGAGCAGGACGACCACACCGCCGACGATCATGCCGATCGTGGTGCCCGAACCCCAGCCCCAGTCGTTGCCCTTCGAGACGCCGATGAGTGCGGCGCACAGACCGATCGCGAGACCGATCGCGCCCACGATGTCGAGGCGGCCGCCGGTGGCGTCGGCGGCATGCGGAACCAGGAAGACGACTGCGGCGATGATCACCAGCGACAGCGCCGCTGCGGTCCAGAACAGGCCGTGCCAGTTCCAGGTCTGCGCGATCCACGCCGACAGCGGCAGACCGATCGCGCCGCCGACGCCGAGGGTGGCGCTCATCGCGGCGATCGCCATGGTGGTGATCCTGGGCGGGGTGACCTCACGCATCAGGCTGATGCCGACCGGGATGAAGCCCATGGCCAGACCCTGGATCGCGCGGCCGGTGACCATCGGGATCAACGATGAGCTGAGGGCACACACCAGCGACCCCACGAGCAGCAGGATGGAGCTGCCGACCAGCACTCGTTGTTTGCCGAACATGTCGCCGAGCCGGCCGGCGATGGGCATGGCGACAGCGGCGGCGAGCAGGGTCGCGGTGATCACCCAGGACGCGTTGGAGCGCGAGGTGCCGAGCAGTGTGGGCAGTTCGGGCTGGATCGGGATGATCAGCGTCTGCATGAGGGCGGCCACCAGGCCGCCGAGGCACAGTGCGATGACGGTGGCGATGGCGCCACTGGACGACGATCCGGTGTGCGGATCGGATTCGGGATCGAGTGACTTCCCGGCCGCGCCGTGGGCGGCCGTGGACGGCTCGTTCGGGGACATGAGCACCTCCTTGGACTTATGTAGGGTACATATGTACGGTACATATTCAAAGTCGTGGCATGATTCACGAAAGAAATCGGACATTTCCTGACGGGACGGGGAGGATGCGTGGTGACTGGCGACGCCGTGCCCGATGACGACTACGCCCCGTGGCCGTCACCATTGATCCGCGACCTCGTCGACGAACTTCGTCGGTTCAACCGCCGCAAGACCGAGTTCTACGCCGACTCCATCCTGGAGGCCTCGGCATTCGCGATCCTGCTGGTTCTCTCCGACGGCCGGGCGCGCACCCTCCGTGAGCTCACCGAAGAACTGAGCCTCGAGCAGTCGACGGTCAATCGTCAGGTCAACAACGCGATCAAACACGGCTATCTCGAACGCTTCGAGGTGGCGGGGTCGCTGAGCCGCTTCGTCCGCCCCACCGACGCCGGCCGCGAGGCCTTCTACCACGACGGGATGCTCCGTGCGGCCCGCATGGAGGCGACCTTCGCCGACCTCGCCCCGGGAACCCCCGAGGGTCTCCTGCGTGAACTCCGGGCGTTCAATCAGGCATATGACCGGCGAGTACTCCGTGAGACCGGCAAGGATGTGGAGGCCACCGGCGAGCGCCGCCGGCATGGCTGAGCGTCAGTGGACGCGGAAGGGGGAACATCCTGGTGGGGACCTATGTGGTGACCGGGTCGGCGTCGGGAATGGGGCAGGCGGTCGCCGCCTCGCTACGTGCCGCGGGACACACGGTGATCGGCGTCGACCGCGACGGTGGTGAGGTCACCGCCGACCTGTCCACCGCATCCGGCCGTCGGACCGCGATCGCCGAGATCCTCGACGCGCTCGACGGTTGCGTCGACGGTGCGGTGATGGCCGCCGGTCTCGGTCCGGCACGGGGACGCGAGCGGATGATCGTCGAGGTCAACCTGCTCGGCGTGGTGGAGATACTCGAGGCGCTGCGCCCGCTGCTCGCCGCCGCGGACAAGGCCAAAGTGGTTGTCTTCGGCTCGAACTCGACAACGGTCACCCCGTTCGTGCCGGACCGCGTGATCCGTCGGCTGCTGCGTGGAGACCTCGACACCGCGACCGCGATGATCCGCCGACGCGGGCCGCAACTGTCCGGACCGATCGCCTACGCGTCGTCGAAGATCGCGGTCACCCGCTGGAGTCGCATGGTGGGGACGAGCACCGATTGGGCAGGTGCCGGGATCCGGGTCAACGTGATCGCCCCGGGGCCGGTGATGACGCCCCTGCTGCGGACGCAGCTCGACGGTGCGAACTCCGCGAACGTCCGGTCCTTCCCGATCCCGATCCGCGAGTACGGAACTTCCGAACAGCTGGCGTCATGGGTGCTGCAGATGCTTTCACCCGCAGCCGACTTCATGTCCGGGACGGTGATCACCGTCGATGGCGGCACCGAGGCACTGCTGCGCGGATCGGACTGGCCGCGGCAGGTACCGCTCCGGCGGATTCCACAGGTGCTGTGGCGGATGTATCGGGCACCCAAAGAAGGCCAAGTCGCACGGTATTGAACCGGCATCGGCCGGGTTGTCGAGGTGACCACCTCTGAGGTGGTTGGGGACATCCTCGTCTCACCGGGTCTCGACACGGGTCCTCGCGCTTCGCGCTCGGTCCCGGCTCGACCACCCATGGTGGTTGGCGGTTCGGTCCCGGCTCGACCACCCATGGTGGTTGGCGGTTCGGTCCCGGATCGACCATCGTTGGGGGAGTGTGTTTTACGGTGGTTGAGCCGGTGAGGAGCGTAGCGACGAGGCGTGTCGAAACCTCGGTGGGCCGAGCTCGGGTGGTGGCCACCTCTGAGGTGGTTGGGGACATCTTCGTCTCACCGGGTCTCGACACGGGTCCTCGCGCTTCGCACTCGGTCCCGGCTCGACCATCGTTGGGGGAGTGTGTTTTACGGTGGTTGAGCCGATGAGGAGCGTAGCGACGAGGCGTGTCGAAACCTCGGTGGGCCGAGCTCGGGTGGTGGCCACCTCTGAGGTGGTTGGGGACATCTTCGTCTCACCGG
>NZ_JBSFRM010000006.1:189095-205560 GCF_053589235.1 Gordonia sp. NPDC003376
TCCGGGTCTCGACACGGGTCCTCGCGCTTCGCGCTCGGTCCCGGCTCGACCATCGATGGTGGTTGGCGGTTCGGTCCCGGCTCGACCATCGATGGTGGTTGGCGGTTCGGTCCCGGCTCGACCATCGATGGTGGTTGGCGTGCCCTGAGGGTTACAGCCCGAGCTCTTCGAGGGCCTCGTCGAACTCCTCGGCCGCCTGCTTCTCGGACTTTCCCCCGTCGATCGCGCGCTGATACACCGCGAACAGATCGTCGCCGTACTCGGCGAAGCGCCGCGCCCAGCGTTCGCCGTCGAAGCGCCAGTAGCCGATCGCGTCGTAGCGATCGTTCGGCCACTGATGCTGGTGGCGAAGGTGTTTGCGCACGATCCGGGACTGCGCGGCCTCGCCGGCGAACCAGCAGTACCCGGCGTCGTCGGGCAGATCGACCTCGGTGACGGCGGTCCCGAGGCGGCTCGGGGCGACCCCGTTGCCGCTGCCGACGATCGGTACGAGTTCTGCCTGCCCGAGGTAACCGAGGTCCTCGTCGTCGATCACCTCGGCGAGAACTGTGATTTGAGGCGGATTCGCCTGTGCGCGTAGTTCTTCGAGAATTCGTGCAGTGGCCGGGATTCCGGCGAGGTCGGTGGCCAGCACGAGCCACCCGGTTCCGGCGGGAGGGGCGAACCAGCCTCGGGCGTGTGACATCTCGACCCGATCGCCGACCGTGGCACGGGCCGCCCACTCGGTGACCGGCCCGTGCTCGTGCAGGACGACGTCGACGGCGACGGTTCGCGCATCGTGGTCGACGTGACGGATCGAATAGTTGCGGCCCTCGGTGGGATTCGGTCCGTCCGGGGTCGGCACATACATGCCGACCGCCTCGTCCGGCATCCCGGGTAGCGCGAGGTCGGAGAGGTCCGGGACATCGAAATGCAGGCGTCGCAGATGCGCGGAGATCGATTCGGTGCCGGCGACGGTCGCGGTGATGGGCCCCATGTTGCCGCAGGGTACACGGCTTCTGAGGGCACCCTATCTTGTCCGCACCTCCCAGTGCGTTACCCGAGATAGTGCTTTACATGAGATACGTAAACGTCTAGACAGACGACTTATCAATGACTATTGTCGAGATCCGAGAGTGACCCGCGACACAGGAGGAGATGCGCGATGTCATCGCACGAGACCGTGGCGAGCACCCCGGAGGTGCTCGACTGGAAAGACAAGAAGCGGTATCTGTGGCTGCTCGGCCTCATCCCGCCCACTGCCCTGTTCATCGGCACCGGCCTGGTGGCGGCGTTCAACGCGCTCGGGTGGGATGTGGTGGCCCCGGTGTGGTGGTGGTTCGGTCCGATCCTGCTCTACATCCTGTTGCCGACCGCCGATCTGTTCTTCGGCCCCGACGGCCAGAACCCGCCCGAAGAATTGATGGCGCAGCTGGAGAACGACAAGTACTACCGCTACTGCACCTATGCGTTCATCCCGTTCCAGCTGGCCAGCCTCGTCGTCGCCTGCTATCTGTGGACCGCGTCGGACCTCTCCTGGCTGGGCATCGACGGCGGGCTGGGCCTGGCGTCCAAGCTCGGTGTCACCTTCACCGTCGGGGTGATGGGCGGGGTCGGTATCAACACCGCCCACGAGATGGGGCACAAGAAGGAGGAGCTCGAACGCTGGTTCTCCAAGATCACGCTCGCGCAGACCGCCTACGGCCACTTCTACATCGAGCACAATCGCGGACACCACGTGCGCGTCGCCACCCCGGAGGACCCGGCGAGTTCGCGATTCGGCGAGAGCTTCTGGGGCTTTCTGCCGCGCAGCGTGTTCGGCAGCCTCCGCTCGGCATGGGAACTGGAGGCCAAGCGGATGGAGCGCCTCGACCGGCCGGTGTGGCATCCGAGCAACGACGTCGTCAACGCCTGGGCGATGACCATTGTGCTGTGGGGGGCGCTGGCCGCGATCTTCGGCTGGCAGGTGCTGCCGTTCGCACTGATCCAGGCCGTCTACGGGTTCTCCCTGCTCGAAGCGGTGAACTACCTCGAGCACTACGGACTGCTGCGGCAGAAGACGGCGAGTGGCCGCTACGAACGGTGCGCCCCGCGACACAGCTGGAACTCCGACCACATCTGCACCAACATCTTTCTCTATCACCTGCAGCGGCACAGTGATCATCACGCCAACCCCACCCGCCGCTACCAGACGCTGCGCTCTTTCGACGAGGCGCCGAACCTGCCGAGCGGATACGCCAGCATGATCGGTCTGACCTACATTCCGCCGCTGTGGCGCAAGGTGATGGACCATCGGGTCCTCGACCACTACGACGGCGACATCACCCAGGCGAATCTGCAGCCGCGCAAGGCCGCCCGCATCCTGGCCCGACACGGCGTGGAAACGACCGGATGAGCGCTTACCTGTGCCCGGTCTGCGACTACATCTACGACGAGATCGCCGGTGCGCCGCGCGAGGGATTTCCCGCCGGAACCGCCTGGACCGACGTGCCCGACGACTGGCCCTGCCCCGACTGCGGGGTCCGAGAGAAGATCGACTTCGAGGAGAAACCATGAACTACAAAGTCTTCCGCTGCGTCCAGTGCGGCTTCGAGTACGACGAGGCGCGCGGCTGGCCCGAGGAGGACATCAGTCCCGGAACCCGCTGGGACGACATCCCCGACGACTGGAGCTGCCCCGACTGCGGGGCCGCCAAGGCCGACTTCGAGATGGTCGAGGTGACCCGCGCGTGAATGCCACGGCGGTGATCGCAGGCGCCGGGATCGCCGGGATGACCGCCGCGGAAACGCTGCGTGCCAACGGGTTCCCGGGCGAGATCACCGTGATCGGCAGCGAACCGGGGCTGCCGTACCGGCGTACCGCGCTCTCCAAGGACCTGATGCGTGCGGACCTCTCGGCCGACCGGATCGCGCTGCGCACACAGTCCCAGTGGGCCGACCGGCAGATCACCCTACGGACCGGGCTCACCGTCGAACACATCGACCCGGACCGGCGGGTCGTACTGCTCGACGACGGCACCACCCTGCACTGTGACGTCCTGATCCTCGCCACCGGCGGTGCGGCCAACACCACCGGCGGCGATGACGCCGCGATGACCCTACGCACCCGCGCGGATGCCGAACGGATCCGGGCGGCGATCGCCGATCGTGGGGCGCTGAGAGTGATCGGTGCCGGACTCATCGGACTCGAGCTCGCCGCCTCGGCGGCCGCCGCCGGATACCCGGTGGACGTCCACGAGCGCGCCGACAGGGTGATGGAACGGGTTGTGCCCGAGCCGGTGTCGGCCATGCTGGCCGAGCTGCACTGCGACAACGGAGTACGCCTGCACCGCGACAACGGAGTACGCCTGCACCGCGACACCGACATTCCCGCCGCCTCTGCCGCGCCGGCTCTCGTGGAGGCCCTCGGCATCCGCCCGGACGTGCGTGCGGCGGAGACCGCCGGGATCGCCGTCACCGGGGCGGGCATCCTCGTCGACGATCGGCTGCGTGCCGGGATCGACGGGGGATGTGCCACCGGTATCTATGCGGCCGGTGACGTGGCCGCGCCGCCCCACCCGCTCACCGGGGAGCCGACCCGCACCGACAACTGGATGGCGGCCACCGAGCAGGGCCGGGCCGCGGCGCTGTCGGCGATCGCAGATCTCGACGGCCTGCCCGCCCCGGCCTACACGGGTGTCCCGCTGGCGTTCACCGTGCAGTACGGGACCAATCTCCAGATCGTCGGATGGCCCGGCGGGTCCGGACCGGATCGTCGGATCGAGGTGGACGGCGACCTGCGTGCGCACGACGCGACGGTCCGCGTGTTCACCGGATCGACCCTGATCGGCGGGGTCACCGTGGGCCGACCCCGCGAAGGGCGGGCGCTACAGCAGGAGATCGCGTCGGTAACCTCGTCGGCGTGACCACCAGGCGGACGTTCGCGGAGGCAAGCAAGGCGCTGCTGCGGACGACGCTGCTCGACGGACTGCGCGATCTGCTGCTGGACAACGACTGGCCGGCGGTGACGATGGCCGACGTCGCGGGGATCTCCGGGGTCAGCCGCCAGACCGTCTACAACGAGTTCGGCTCCCGTAACGGCCTCGCACAGGCGTATGCCCTGCGGCTGGCCACCGAGTTCGCCGGCGTCATGAGCGAGGCCATCAGGGATCACCCCGGCGATGTGGACGGCGCACTCCACAACGGGTTCGACCAGTTCTTCACGCAGGCCGCGGCCGACCCGCTGATCGGCTCCCTGCAGCGCGGCGAGGCCAAGCCGGATCTGCTGCGACTGATCACCACCGACGCCGGACCGCTGATCACCATCGCGAGTGCGCTGCTCACCAAGGCCCTTCGCGAGTCGTGGACCGGCCTCGCCGAACCCGATGCGGAACGGATATCCCGGGCCATCGTACGGATGGCATTGAGTTACGTCGCGATGCCGCCCGAGGGCGACCGCGACGTGGCGGCCGATCTGGCCGCCGTGATGGCCCCGGCGGTCGAGATCGCCAGCGACGGAACCGGAAGGGTGTGAGGGTGTGAGTGAGATCTTGGTCGGTGTCGAGGAACTGACCGACGCGATGCTGTCGTCGGCGCCACCGGTGATCCTCGACGTGCGCTGGCAGCTCGGCCGCGTCGACGGACACGAGCGGTATCGCGAGGGTCACCTGCCGGGCTCGGTGTACGTCGACCTCGACACCGAACTCGCCGATCCGCCGTCGCCCGACCTCGGACGGCACCCGTTGCCGACCCTGGAGCGGCTGCAGGATGCCGCGAGGCGGTGGGGGCTCGACGACTCGAGCCGCGTGGTGGTCTACGACGACATCGGCAACCTCGCCTCGGCCCGCGCCTGGTGGCTGCTGCGCTGGGGCGGACTCACCGATGTCCGGATCCTCGACGGCGGTCTCGGTGCGTGGGACGAGGCGGGGATGCGCCTGTCCAAGGGGGATGCGACACCGCGGCCGGGCCATGTGACGTTGTCGGCGGGGAATCTGCCGACCGTGACCGTCGACGAGGTGGCCGAACTCTCCGCACGTATCGCGGCCGGGGACACGCCCGACCCCGCGCTGCTGCTCGACGCCCGGGCCGGTGAACGCTACCGCGGTGAGACCGAACCGGTCGATCCCCGCGCCGGTCACATCCCCGGTGCGCACAGCGTTCCCACCGCCGGCAACGTCGGCGCCGACGGTCGGTTCCTGACGCCATCGCAGCTGCGTGAGCGTTTCGCCGCCGCCGGTGTCGCCGACGGAGCACGCGTCGTCGTCTACTGTGGGTCCGGGGTGAACGCGGCCCACGAGTTGGCCGCGATCGAGATCGCCGGATTCGAGGGGGTGCTGTTTCCGGGATCGTGGTCGCAGTGGTCGGCTGATCCGAATCGTCCTGCCGGGTCGGGCGCGCAACCCTAGACCGAACCATCCGTCGTCGTCAGGAGTACGGCAATGCGCGATTTCTTGTGCCGGGAATGCGGCCAACAACTGACCTTCGAGAACTCCTTGTGCCTGAATTGCGGTCGGGAGCTGGGCTTTCACCTGAAGTCCCGCACGATCGTGGTGCTCGACGACGACGGCCATGCCGATGTCGAGGGCACGCCCTTGCAGCGGTGTGCCAATGCGGATGCGGCAGCATGCAATTGGCTCGTCGAACGTGGAGAGGGACTGCCGTCACTGTGCGATTCGTGCCGGCTCACCCGCACCCGCCCCGGGGACGACGACCCCGCTGCCCTGTCTGCCTGGGCCGAATCCGAGCTCGCCAAGCGGCGCGTGGTGCTGGAACTCGACGAACTGTCGCTGCCGATCATCGGCAAGGACACCGACCCCGACAACGGTCTCGCCTTCGATCTGCTCTCCAGCGCAGTCGATCCGGTGATCACCGGCCACGCCGACGGGGTGATCACCCTGGACCTCGCCGAGGGTGACGACGTACACCGTGAAGAGCTGCGGGTGTCCATGGACGAGCCGTACCGCACACTGATCGGCCACTTCCGTCACGAGATCGGGCACTTCTACCAGATGGTGCTCGTCGGCGACGGTCCGAACCGGGGACGCTACGAGGAATTGTTCGGTGACCCCGATGCCGACTACCAGGCCGCGCTCGATCGGCACTACTCCGAGGGGCCGCCGACGGGCTGGGACAACGACTACGTGTCCTCCTACGCCACAATGCATCCCGCCGAGGACTGGGCCGAGACCTTCGCCCACTACCTGCACATCCGCGACACCCTCGACACCGCAGCGGCCTTCGCGTTGGCGCCGGCGGGTGCCACCCTCGACGCCGACCTCCCCGGCACGGTGGGCTTCGGCCGGATCATCGAATGGTGGCTGCCGCTGACCTGGGCCCTCAACCAGATCAACCGGTCGATGGGACACCAGGACCTCTATCCCTTCGTCCTCCCTCGGCCCGTGCTGGACAAGATGGAGTTCATCCACGGACTGGTCACCGCCGACAAGTAGGGAGACACGCCCTCGCTCAGCGCACGGCGGCTTCCTCACGGATGGGGCATTCGGTGCGGGTGTAGATCGTCGGCATGCACAGATTGCAGTGGATGCACTGCGACTGAGTGGTGGGATCGGCGCTGATCCGTTGCGGCAGATCGGGTTCGCGCAGCAGGGCACGTCCCATCGCGAGGAAGTCGAAGCCCTCGCCGAGGACGGTGTCCATGCTCGCGCGGTCGGTGATGCCACCGAGTGCGATGATCGGAAGGTCGACGGCCTCGCGCAGTCGGCGGGCCAGCGGCAGCAGGTATCCGGGGTGGTATTGATAACGCTTGAGGAAGATGGGGGCGGCCGCCTTGAGTCCCCACTTCATCGGACCGCTGAACGCATCGGCGAACGCGGCGCGCGGGGCCTCGCCGTGGAACAGGTACATCGGGTTGAGAAGTGAACTGCCGGCGGTGGGTTCGATGGCATCGAGGTGGCCGTCGGACTCGAACAGCCGTGCCACCTGGCACGCCTCGTCGACGTTGAAACCGTGCCACGGCCGACGCGGTGCGCCGACCGCGCCCACACCGTCGTACATGTTGAGTTTGGCCCAGATCGCGACGCCGTCACCGACCTCCTCACGGACCGACTCGAGGACCTCACGGGCCAGCCGTGCCCGGTTGACCAGCGATCCGCCGTACCCGTCGCGGCGGCGGTTGAGCAGCGGCGACAGGAACGAGCTGATCAGATAGTTGTGGCCACAATGGATCTCGAGCGCATCGAATCCCGAGTCGACGGCGATGCGGGCCGCACGACGAAAGGTCGCGCGCAGGGCCGCGATGTCGTCGGCGTCGGGAGACTTGCACAGTGCCATGCCCATCGGGGCCGGAATCCGTGAGGCGGCCAGTGCCGGAGCATGATTGGAGATGGAGTTGGCGACCGGACCGGCGTGACCGATCTGCGCGGCGGCCAGCGCACCCTCGCCGTGGATGGCGGCGGTCAGCTGGGTGAGGCCGGGCGCGGCCTCGGGGCGCAGGTAGATCTGGTGGCGATCGGTGCGGCCCTCCGGTGACACCGCGCAGTAGGCGACGGTACTGATCGCGACGCCACCGGCCGCGGTCTCCCGATGGAACTCGATGAGGTCCTCGGTGACCAGCGCATCGGGGGTACGGCCCTCGAAGGTGGCGCATTTGATCAGCCGATTGCGCAGGCGAAGCGGCCCGAGCCGGGCGGGGGCGAAGGGATCGGGCGTGGCGGGATCGGGCAGGGTGTGGGCCGGGCTGGTCATCGATCTCTCCTCTGGGGCTGACTCGGATCGGCGGGGGCGCCGAGACCGGCGGTGACGAACTGGGTGAGGGTGCTGATCGCATCCGCCGACAACGACCGCTGCCCGCCGAATCGGGCCAGCAGCAGCGCGAACGCCAACGCCCAGCGGCGTCGGGCGTCTGCGGTGTCGAGACCGGGGATCAGGGCGGTCAGGACGGTCGCCCACTCGTCGAGGTGGAACCACGGCCGCGACCAGGTGGCATCGGGGTGATCGTCGACGAACCGGGCCAGCAACTGCAGGTGCAGGTGCCCGAGCGGGTCGGAGTGCAGGGCGACGAACGGTGCGACGATCACCGACACCACGTCGGCGACCGTCGCGTCGGACCCGGGTGAGGTGGCGATGGCCCCCAGGGGATCGGCCCACACCGGCGCAAGTCGGGTCTCGATCAGGGCCGTGGTCAGGCCGTCCTTGGAGCCGAAGTGATAGTGCACGGCGGCCGGGTTCACCCCCGCGGTGGCGCAGATCGACCGCACCGACACCTTGTCATAGCCGTCGGCCAGGAACAGTCGTTCGGCGACGGTCATCAGGGTGTCTCGGGTGTCGGCCCGGTCGGGGAGCGGGCTGCTGGGGGCCATGGATCCCGATTCAAGCACAGTTCAATCACTGTTTCAATCAATGATTGAGCAGATGGCGGTCGAGCGGTTCACGATCGGGTTACCGGCCGGTAATGGGGACGCACTGCGCCCCCGATGGCCTGCGACGTACGCTGGTGGGCGTGTCTGAACACTTCCAAACAGTTGTCCTGGGTGCTGGTCCAGGTGGGTATGTGGCCGCGATCCGGTCCGCCCAACTGGGCATGAAGACCGCCGTCATCGAAGAGAAGTACTGGGGCGGTGTCTGTCTGAACGTAGGGTGTATCCCGTCCAAGGCGCTCCTCCGGAACGCCGAACTCGCCCACATCTTCAACCATCAGGCCACGACCTACGGCATGTCCGGTGAGGTCAGCTTCGACTTCGGCTCGGCATTCGACCGCAGCCGCAAGGTCTCCGATGGCATCGTCAAGGGTGTCCACTTCCTGATGAAGAAGAACAAGATCACCGAGATCGACGGCTACGGTGTCTTCACCGACGCCAAGACCATCCAGGTCGGCGACCGGACGATCACCTTCGACAACGTCATCATCGACACCGGCTCCACCGTCAAGCTGCTGCCGGGTGTTCAGCTCTCCGACAATGTCGTGACCTACGAGACCCAGATCCTCACCCGCGACCTGCCGTCGTCGATCGTCATCGTCGGTGCCGGCGCGATCGGCATGGAGTTCGGTTACGTCCTGGCCAACTACGGCGTCGACGTCACGATCGTCGAGTTCCTCGACCGAGTCCTGCCGAACGAGGACGTCGACGTCTCCAAGGCCATCGCCAAGGAATACAAGAAGCTCGGCGTCAAGGTGCTCACCTCCACCAAGGTGCAGACCGTCACCGACAACGGCGGCAGCGTCACCGTCACCTACAAGGACGCCAAGGACAAGGATGGGTCGATCACCGTCGACAAGGTCCTCATGTCCGTCGGCTTCGCGCCCCGCGTCGAGGGCTTCGGCCTGGAGAAGACCGGCGTGGCCCTCACCGACCGC
Organism: Gordonia sp. NPDC003376; assembly: GCF_053589235.1. Lineage (NCBI taxonomy): Bacteria > Bacillati > Actinomycetota > Actinomycetes > Mycobacteriales > Gordoniaceae > Gordonia > Gordonia sp. NPDC003376. The sequence goes on from NZ_JBSFRM010000006.1 coordinate 198,366, forward strand.
GGCGCCATCGCGATCGACGACCACATGCGCACCAATGTCGAGGGCATCTACGCCATCGGTGACGTGACCGCCAAGCTGCAGCTCGCCCACGTGGCCGAGGCACAGGGTGTCGTCGCCGCCGAGACCATGGCCGGTGCCGAGACCATGACCCTCGGCGACTACCGGTTCATGCCGCGCGCCACCTTCTGCCAGCCCCAGGTCGCCTCCTTCGGCCTCACCGAGCAACAGGCACGCGACGAGGGCTTCACCGTCACGGCGACGTCGTTCCCGTTCAGCGCCAACGGCAAGGCCCAGGGTCTCGGCGAGACCGCAGGTTTCGTCAAGCTCATCACCAACGCCGACACCGATGAACTGCTCGGCGGACATCTCGTGGGCGACAACGTCTCCGAGATGCTCCCCGAGCTGACCCTGGCGCACAAGTGGGATCTCACCGCCAAGGAACTCGCCCGCAACGTCCACACCCATCCGACGATGAGTGAGGCACTCCAGGAGACGTTCCATGGCGCGATCGGGCACATGATCAACCTGTAGGGATCAACCTGTCGGGCGCGCCCACGATCTCGACGAACTCCCACCCGCATGATCTGCGGGTGGGAGTTCTCGTCTTTCACCCCCCCAGTGACAGTGGATGGTTGAGCCGATGAGGAGAGTAGCGACGAGACGTGTGTCGTCGGTGGTTGAGCCGATGAGGAGCGTAGCGACGAGACGTGTCGAAACCTCCGCCGGCCGAACTCGGATGCCGACCACTTCGGAGGTGGGTGCGTCCAACTCTCGAGCTGTACTCCTTGAACCGCAAGGGAAAAAGCGCGCAAAGCGGTCGTCGCGGCGCTCGACATGGTGACCTCGGCAGTGAATGCGCCTACACTGGCGACTGCGTGACCTATCCGACTCGTCCACGAGAGGAAGTCGTCATGAACAATCACACCCGTCGTGCGCTCACGGCAACCGGGATCGGCATCATCGCGCTGGGCGGGGCCGGCGTCGCCGTCGCACCGGCATCCGCGGAAAAGCCTGCCATGCTGCACATCTCGGGAGACCTGGAAGTCGCTCCCGGCGTACATGTTCTCAACATCGAGGCGCACGGTCATCGCACGGAGTCCGGTCAGACCAGCGGCACCTATGTCGCGACGGTGATGGACGGCCGCAATCGTCTTCCGGTGCAGGTGAAGGGGCCGATCACCTGCATCTACACGAAGGGCGACAACGGGTCCCTCGTCTATCCGATCGATGCGACGTCGCCCAACCTGGTCCCGGCGGGCCTCGAGGGCGCCTACGCCGTCCAGATCACCGTGCGCAAGGGCAAGCCTGACATGGTGGGCGTGGTGGGTCCGATGGCCACATCGTCGTTCCATGGATGTGCGCCCGGCGCAACACCGTTCATGTTCGACGGAATGATCGGGATCGAGTAGTCACCGGGTGGTGCGGCGCCACACCTGGGCGCCGCAGCCGGCGACGAAGACGCCGATGGTGATCGCGGCGTAGTAGAGCATCGCACCGTTGGTCCCCCATGGCGGGGTGAAGGCGAGATCCTGGCCGGTCGCGAACTGTCCGTTGAGGAATGGCATGAAGCGCTGCGCCGTGTATCCGCCGTGGGGGATGAGGGCGACGGCGTTCTCGATCACATACGTCCAACCGAGCACCACGGTCGCGGCGACAGCCGGGTGAGCGATGAGCGCGCCGACGCCCACGCCGATCCCACAGGCCAGAAACGCATCGAGCGGTACCGCGACGACGAGCCGAGCGCCGTCTGCCGTCCAGAGATCCACGCCGCCATAGACTCTCGGGAAACCGGCCGGCAGGATCAGCATGATCGCCACCACCAGAGCGGCACTCGTCACCGCGGCGCACGCCCCATGGGTGAGCCAGCGGGCGAGCGGTCCGGTCCAGGTGCGCGGGAACAGATACCGGTGTCGGTCTCGCTGATCGCCACGGGAGTTCGTCGCCTCGGCGACCGCCGCGATCAACGCCCACACCATCGCGGTGAACTCGATGACCCAGAACACCGAGTTGGTGGTCGCGACCGCGGTCACCGAGATCGTGCCGGACAGCGACGCGAACCGTTCCGACACCAGCGCCACCACCAGCGTGACGGCCAGCGGTAGGACGATCGCCCCCGGGACGGCCGCGAGGACGAAGGCTCCCCGCCGGCCACCCGAACGGATGAACTCGGCGTCCACCGCACGCCACAACTGGTGTGCCGCAACAGATCCGGTCATCGTGCCATCGCAGTTCCGGGAGTGGTCAGGGCGACGTATGCCGACTCCAGGTCCGGATGGGAGCCGATGAAGTCGCCGACAGCGGCGTCGGCGGCGACCCGGCCATGGTCGAGGACCACCACGCGGTCACCGGTCCGGGCCACCTCGTCGAACATGTGGGAGGCGATCAGCACCGCACATCCGCGCGCGGTGAGATCGGCGATCAGCCCACGGAACCAACGGATTCCGTCGATGTCGAGGCCGTTGAGGGGCTCGTCGAGGAGCAGGGCGGGGGCGCGCCCGAGCAATGCCGCACCGATCCCCAGGCGCTGACGCATCCCGAGCGAGTACGCGCCCACCCGACGTGAACCGACATCGGCCAGACCGACCTGGTCCAACACCTTGTCGACCCGTGCGGAATCGACGCCGCCGGCCGCGGCCAGCCACCGCAGATAGCGGCGGCCGGTGTGCCCGCCCGGGGCGGTCACATCCCCGCCGAGGTGGACGCCGAGGGCGGTCATCGGGGTGGGCAGCGAACGGGTCGGGCGCCCCCCGATGAGCACCCGACCCGAGGTCGTCGGCTGGGCGCCGCAACATGCACGCAGCAAGGTCGATTTCCCGGCGCCGTTGCGTCCCACCAGGTAGACGAGATCGCCGGGTGCCACCGTCATCGAGACGTCGTCGAGAACGGTGACACCGCCGAGCCGGACCGTCAGCTGCTCGGTGGTGATCATCGGTTGCAGTAGATGTCGAGGCCGACGGTCTTGACGCCCTGGCACAACGAACTCGCCGACAACCGCCAGTTCCCGTCGATCCGTGTGAACCGGATCGGCACCCGGATGGTCGGCCGACCGGCCGAACCGCTGGTCAGGGTGGCGGTGATGACGTGACCGTCCTGCCTCGGGTCGGACACCTGATGCCAACCCAGCGGCGGGCGGAACAGGCCGAGCGTGTACACCGTCCGCGGGACGATCACCGCGTTCATCCCGCCCTCCAGATTTGCCGCCTTGGCGGAGTCCGAAGCCGGTGTGGCGACCAGGAACTCGATGATGCTGTTCAGCTCTGCGGCGGTCGGCTGCTCGCTGGTGACCCGGAAACCTGCCGGTGCTGCGGTGGTTGCGGTACTCGTCGGAGCAGCCGGTTCGGCTGCTGCCGTCTCCGGGGCCACCTGTGGCGGAAGAGCCGGCGCGGGGACCTCGGTGACCGGAGCGCCGGCCGCGGGCGTCGGCGTGCCCGCGGCCGGCGATGTGCGTGGAGGTGTGGTCGAGGCACCCTGCCCGAGTTCCCCGGTGACCACCGCCGGCGGTCCGGAGACGACCCCGCGGTCGGCGGTGAGCACGATCCCGACCACTCCGATCGTCACGATCACGGCGGCGATGATCGCGGACACCCCGGCCGCGGCCAGCACCGTCGGGAGGTGGACTCCGCCCGATGGTCTTTGTTCAGGTGACGGGGATCCCGCCGATGCGGGATCCCCCGGCGACCCGGACTGCGCTGCCGGGGCCTGGGACTCGACGCCGACCGGTATCGTCGGATAGTCGGTGCCGTACTGATCGTCGACACCGTACGGGGCATCGCTCACGGTTGGTTCTCCTCGGTCGTGGCGGAGGACCGGACGGAACCGAGGGCCGCGATCAGCCCGTCGAGGAGTCGACGGGGGAGCGGCGTCGGCTCAGCCGGAGAGTGATCTCGCAGTTGCCGTCGGGTGTCGGGGTCACGGCGACCCCGTAGTGGTCGGCGAGGGTCGGTGACCTCGAGTCCAGTGCGTGCTCGATGGCGCCACGGGCGATCCCCCAGGCGACCTCGGGATGGGCCGCGCCCACCTGACGCAGAGGACACGAGCAGATCCGGATCTCGTGGGTCCCGAATGCGCTCACCACATCCGAGACCCGAAAGCCCAGGTGGCGCAGGGCGTCGGTGGCGACGGTCACCGGATCGGGCAGATCTGTGTCGGTGGGCAGATCCGTGTCGGTGGGCGGGGCCGTGTCGGTGGGCGGAGCCGGGATCGGGGCCGACAGCGCCGCCGCCCACGCCCGTCCGGCGCGTGCAGCCGACTCTTCTCGGTCCGAGGGAGTGGCACCGAGCTGGTCGAACAGTGCCGTCAGCAGCGGATCCACGGCCAACTCGGCGATCGCCACATATCCGGTGCGGGGCCGGCCGCGGGAATCCGACCGCAAGGTGAGCGCCGACGCCTTGCCGTCGTCGACGAGATTGCGCAGGTGGAATCGTGCTGTGGTGGTGTGGATTCCCAAACGCTGTGCCACATCCGGTGCCGACAACGGGGCGTCGGAGGCGCGCAGCACCGACAGCACGGCACTGCGCGGTCCGCTGCTCATGACGGCTCTCCCGGGCGGATGGTGAAGGACTCATTCCACGTTACTTCCTGGGCGTCAGGACCATCAGGGTGACCACGGCATCGGTGAGGGCGGTCAGCGCGTGGGTGACCTGGGCGGCGATGTGCACCGCCATACCGGGCGACAGGGCGACGTGCCCGTCACCGATCGCGACGTCGACCTCACCGGTCTGCCCCAGCAGCAGGATCGGGTGCACCGCGCGGTGGTCGGCCATCACCTCTCCGGCGCGAAAACCGATGCGCACCAAGGTGACCCCGTCGGCACGGGCCATCGCGTCGATCGTCGGACCGTCGGAATCGTCGGCGGCCGGAGTCCGCAGACCGTCGATGACGGTGTACGCGCCGGGGTCGCCGATGTGCGCGGTGCTCATCGGTCGGCCGGCTTACGGGCGATGACCTCGATCGCGGCGAGATTGTCTCGGTAGGTGGTGAAGGTCTTGCGCATGCCCAGGATTCGCTTGCGCGCGGCAGGTTGCCGGATGACGTTCGCGACGAAACGCAGTGTGCGGGCGACGCCTTCGTCGGCAATCACACGCCGCGGCTGCAGCAGGGCCATCGGCGCGAACCGCACCGTCTCGACCACGAAACCGGCGCCGGTCAGCACTGTACGCCATTCCGCCTCGGTGAGCGGACGGGCGTTGACCTTGATCGAGCGCGCCAGCGACCTTCGGATCTCGGTCTTCTCGTCATCGGAGAGGGTGTCGGGGTTGAGCGCGAGCTCGTGGATGGCGTAGCGCCCACCCGGACGGAGCACGCGGAACGCCTCGGCGATGATCTCGGCCTTGTGTCGCTCCGACTGCATGGTCAGCATCGCCTCGCCGATCGCGACGTCGACGACGGCGTCGTCGAGACCGGTGGAGTCGGCGTCGGCGGTCACCACGCGCCCCTTGCCGCCGACGACCTGCTTCGTGAGGGACACGGCATCAGAGTCGGCCTCCACGCCGACGTAGCTGCGCGGGTTGCGATCGAGGATGGATGCGGCGGTCTTGCCCAGGCCGGGCGCGATCTCCAGGACGTCGGCATCGGTGAGGTCGGCGTCGTCGAGCAGTTGCTCGGTGAGTGCGCGACCACCGGGGCGCAGGACTCGTTTACCCAGGTGGGCGAGCAGCCAATGCCCGGGCAGGTCCTCCACCGTGCGTTCGGCGAGGGGCAGGCGGTCCCCCGAGGGGGCGGTCTCGGACATGGCAACTCCCGGATGGATGAATTTAGAGGAACATCAATACTCTAAATTCGGTCGTTGAATAAGGCAAGGGTTACCTCAGTCTCGATCGCTCGATGGTGCCGGGAAGTGCGAGCGTCGTGGGCGTGGATGACGGGGGACTACAGTCGTCGACTGATGGTGAGAGCGGAACAAACCCGGATCTGGGCGCCGCCGTGGCCCGTGGATCTGCGGATGACGGTGGGCCTGCACCGGCGCGGGGGCGGAGACCCGGCGTTCCGCTACGGTAACGACGGATCGGTGTGGCGCGCGGTGCACACCCCCGACGGGCCCGGAACCCTCACGATGCGACACCGCGGTGGCGAGGTGACGGCCCGGGCGTGGGGATCCGGCGCGTCGTGGCTGCTCGATCACGTCCCCGCGATGCTCGGCGTCGATGACGACCCGGCGGCGATGCCGATCCGCGACGACGTGGTGCGTGAGTTGGTCAGGCGCAGTGAGGGTTTGCGAATCGCGCGCACCGACAGGGTATGGGAGGCTCTCGTCCCGGCCATCCTGGAACAGAAGGTGGTGGGCGCCGAGGCCTGGCGTGCTTGGCGATACCTGTTGCGGCGCTACGGTGAACGCGCTCCCGGTCCGGTGCCCGACACGATGCGGGTACCACCGCCGCCCTCGGTGTGGGCCGGCGTTCCCGGGTGGGAATGGCACCGCAGCGGGGCCGAACCCGTCCGAATGCGGACCATCCGCGGTGCCACCGCGATGGACGTCGAGGCGCATCCCGATCGGCTCGACGTGCTGCGGGGCGTCGGGCCGTGGACGGTCGCAGAGACCTGTGTGCGCGCTGTCGGCGATGCCGACGCCGTACCCGTCGGCGACTATCACATCCCGAAACTTGTCGGTCACAACCTGATCGGTGAACCGGTCGACGATCGTGGGATGCTCGAACTCCTCGAACCCTATGCCGGACACCGGTACCGCGTGATCCGCATGATCGAACTCTTCGGGACGTCGCCCGAACGCCACGGACACCGGATGAGCGTGCGCGACCATCGGGAGATGTGATGAGGAGGGCCGGCCATCTCTGAGGTGGTCACGTTCAGGCGCAACCCGGACAGAGGCTCCTCAGGGTCAACCAGATACCGGCACACGATGATTGGGCCGACGAGGAGCGGAGCGACGAGTCGCCCCTTCCGATGATTGAGCCGATGTGGAGCGTGGCGACGAGGCGTGTCGAGATCTTCGTCGGTCGACCTCTCGTCGCCACCGCCTCTGAAATGGTTGTGGGTGTTCTTGTCTCGCCGGATTTCGACTCGGGTCCTCGCCCTTCGGGCTCGGTCCCGGCTCAATCATCGGTGGACTGTTGACGGCCGGGCCGAAAGGACGCAGCGACAAGTCGCCCCTTCCGATGATTGAGCCGATGTGGAGCGTGGCGACGAGGCGTGTCGAGATCTTCGTCGGTCGACCTCTCGTCGCCACCGCCTCTGAAAT
>NZ_JBSFRM010000006.1:205656-225554 GCF_053589235.1 Gordonia sp. NPDC003376
AAATGGTTGTGGGTGTTCTTGTCTCGCCGGATTTCGACTCGGGTCCTCGCCCTTCGGGCTCGGTCCCGGCTCCATCATCGTGGGGTGGTCTGCCTCAATCAGTGGCGGGTCGTCCTGATCGCCCGACGCTTGGCCTGCTGGGGGACGACATCGGCTCACATTGACTCGAATCATTGTCGCGCAACCCTTGTGCCGACACACTCGTGATCCGATACCGAATCATGGGGGTAGAACTGTGTCCGAGAAGTCCACACGCACCCGGTACACGCGATCCGGGTGCACGAGATCCCGATGGGGCCGCCTGGGTGTCGCGGCTGTTGCCGTGGCTGCGGTGACCGGCCTGGCACTGACGGGTTGCTCGTCGTCGGACAAGGACTCGTCCGACTCGTCGGCGAGGATCACCCTGACCGTTGGTGACCAGGTCAAGAGCACCCAGTCGCTGCTGGAGGCGGCCGGTGAGCTCGACAACCTGCCTTATGACATCACTTGGGCCTCATTCGAATCCGGTCCTCCGCTGCTGGAGGCCGCGGGTGCCGGCAAGGTCGACTTCGGTGGGACCGGTGACGTGCCGCCGGTGTTCGCCCAGGTCGGTGGTGCACCCATCAAGATCGTCGGCGTGCAGGCACGCACCAAGCCCAACGACTTCCTGTTGGTGCCGGACGGCTCCTCGGCCCGGTCGATCGCAGACCTGAAGGGCAAGAAGGTCGCCTTCGCCAAGGGGTCGAGCTCGCACGGCCTGGTGCTCGCGCTACTCGAGCAGGCAGGTCTCGAACCCGACGACATCCAGGCGACCTATCTGTCCCCCACGGAAGCACTGTCGGCGTTCTCCTCCGGGCAGGTCGACGCCTGGGCAGTGTGGAACCCGTACAGCACTCTGGGACAAGCCCAAGCGCACGGCAAGGTGATCGCCGACGGCGCCGGGCTGACCACCCAGCAGGTCTACTATCTTGCATCCGATGAGGCATTGGGCGATACGCGCAAGCGTGAGGCGCTCAGCGATCTACTCGCCCGCCTGACGCGAGCCAACCAGTGGTCGGTGACGCACGTCGACGCGTGGGTGCCGATCTTCAGCAAGCTCACCAAACTGCCCGAGCCGGCCGCCCGTGCGACTTTCGCCACCGGGTCCGGACCACTGGTTCCCATCGGTGACGAGCAGATCGCCAAGCAGCAGAAGCTGATCGACCTGTTCGCCGGAGCCGGCGAGATCCCCAGGGCACCCAAGGCCGCCGACTACTTCGACGCACAGTTCAACGACGCGGTCACCGGGGCAGGGGTGAGCGGATGACCGGGGCGGTCATCGAGCGCTCCGCGCCGTCGGCTCGGGCGGAGGCCGGCGAACATCGCAACAGCACTCCGGGCCCGTGGCGACAACGATTGCGCCGCGTCGGCTCCGGTCCCTGGATCCGGCTGGTCTCGCCACTCGTCATCCTCGTGTTGTGGCAGATCCTGTCGTCCCGCGGTGTGATCCCGGCGAGCAAACTGGCACCCCCGACGCAGGTGTGGGCGGCGGCGCAGGAACTCTGGGCCGACGGCAGTCTCCAGGACGCGCTCGCGGTGTCGTTGCAGCGCGTGGGAATCGGTCTGGTCCTCGGTGTGACGGTGGCCGTGGTACTCGGCCTCCTGGTCGGCTTCTTCCGCGTCGCCGACCTCGCGATCGACCCGCCGCTTCAGATGCTGCGCACGGTTCCGTTCCTCGGACTCATCCCGCTGTTCGTGGTGTGGTTCGGCATCGGTGAGGAGCCCAAGGTCCTGATGGTGGCACTGGGCGTCCTCTTCCCGCTGTACCTGAATCTCGTGTCCGGAATCAAGGGGGTCGATCCCAAACTCATCGAGGCCGGTCGCTCGGTGGGACTGGGACGGCTCGGTCTGGCACGCACGGTGATCATCCCCGGGTCGATGCCGGAGGCACTCACCGGCTTCCGACTGTCCCTCGGCGTCGCCTGGCTGTCGCTGATCGTCGCTGAACAGATCAACGCCGATGCCGGCCTCGGCTACCTCGTGATGAACGCCCGCACCTACTTCCGCAACGACATCATCGTGCTGGGTCTGGTCATCTACGCATTGCTGGGTCTGATCAGCGACTCGATCGTCCGCGGCCTGGAGGGTCGGCTGCTGCGTTGGCGGGTGGCCCGATGAGCGCCCGCGCGGTGGTACACGCCTCCGGCATCTCCCGGTCGTTCGGCGAGGTCGACGTGCTGCAAGGGATCGACCTCACCCTGCACGCCGGGGAGATCGTGGCCCTGGTGGGCCGATCCGGATCCGGCAAGTCGACGCTGCTGCGGATCGTCGCCGGGCTCGACGAGCGACATGGCGGGTCCCTCGAGGTCGACGGTTCCCGTGCGGTCGCCTTCCAGGAACCGCGATTATTGCCGTGGCGCAAGGTCATCAAGAACGTGTCGCTGAACCTCCGGCGGTCCGACGCCGATCGGCTCGCCGAGGACGCGCTACGCGAGGTGGGTCTCGCCCATCGCTCGGACGCTTGGCCACTCACCCTGTCCGGCGGTGAGGCGCAACGGGCCTCCCTGGCCCGGGCGTTGGTCCGCAATCCCGATCTGCTGTTGCTCGACGAGCCGTTCGGCGCGCTGGATGCACTCACCCGGCTCGAGGCACATGCACTCCTGACCCGGCTGTGGGAAACCCACGGGTTCGCCGCACTGCTGGTCACCCACGACGTCGAAGAGGCCGTCGTGCTCGCCGACCGGATTCTCGTCCTCGAAGACGGCACCATCGCCCACGACGTCGCCGTCGACCTGCCGCGCCCGCGGGTCCGAGACGACCGTGCCCTGGTGGAACTGCGCGAGCAGGTGCTCGAACACCTCGGCGTCGGCGCCCGCGTCGGCGCGATCCCGTCACCACCCGAGAGAGGATGAGCTCGCGATGAACAGCCCTATATCCCGGCGCACTGACACCGATGGCACAGCCCATTTCCACTGGTTCCTGCCCACGTCCGGCGACGGCCGCGAGGTGATCGGCGGTCTGCAATCGGCGGGTGTCCTGGGCACGGCGTCGGCGATCCGGCCCCCGGACCTGGATTACCTTGCGCTGGTGGCCAAGACCGCCGAACGACTCGGATTCGAGTCGGTGCTCACCCCCACCGGGACCTGGTGCCACGACGCCTGGCTGACCACCGCGGCGCTGATCCGGGAGACCAGCAGGCTCACGTTCCTGGTGGCCTTCCGCCCAGGCCTGATCACCCCGACACTCGCCGCGCAGCAGGCGGCGACCTTTGCCGAGTTCTCCGGTGGCCGTTTGGCATTGAACATCGTGTGCGGTGGCGACGCGGAGGAGCAGCACCGCTTCGGTGACCGGCTGAGCAAGGAGCAACGGTATGCCCGTGCCGGTGAGTTCCTCACCATCGTGCGGCAGGCATGGTCGGGGACCCCGTTCGACTTCACCGGAGAGTACTACGACGTGACCGGGGCTGTCGTCGCCCATCCGCCGGTCCCCGCGCCGCCGGTGTTCTTCGGTGGCGCAAGCGAACCCGCCCGCGAGGTCGCAGCGGCGTCGGTGGACACCTACCTCACCTGGACCGAACCGCCGGACAAGGTGGCGGCACTGATCGCCGACGTGCGTGCCCGTGCCGCCCGGTATGGGCGCACCCTGACGTTCGGTATCCGGGCACACGTGATCAGCCGTGACACCAGCGAGGAGGCATGGGCCGAGGCGCGCCGGCTCGTCGACCGGATGGACCCGGCACTCATCGGCCTCGCCCGGGAACGGTTGCTGCAGTCCGAGTCCGAAGGGCAACGCCGGCAGCTCGACATGAACGCCGACCTCGATCGGCTCGAGGTCTATCCCGGGTTGTGGGCCGGATACGGGCTCGTCCGTCCCGGCGCCGGAACCGCATTCGTCGGAAGCCATGCCGAGGTGGCGGCACTGATCGCCGAGTACCGGGCGATCGGCGTCGACCACTTCGTCCTCTCCGGGCAGCCGCATATCGAAGAGGCATTCTGGTTCGCCGAGGGCGTCGTCCCGTTGGTGCGTGCAGCAGAGCGGGCCACCGCCGCCCCGGATGTGGTGGTCAGCGGTCGGGAACGCTGAGTTCCGCGTGACTCGCCTTGATCTCGGCGGCGATCCGCGCGTCGTCCCAGCCGAGTTCCGCGCCGGCGATGGCGGCCATCTCGGCCAGGTCGTCGTCGGCGGGGAGTCCGATGTTTCCGATCCCGGTGCGGCGCAACAACAGATCGGCCAGTGACCGCGGCGACTCGTGGCGCGCCGAGTAGGCCAGGGCGGCCAGCGGGATCCCGTCGTGGGTGACGATACGTGCCAGCCGCGGGTCCTCGTCGGCGAGGGCGTGCACCGCGGGTGCGGCAGTGCCGTAGAGCTGTTCGACGATGCCGGCGTCGGTGTCGGTCGCGGTGCAGCCGACCAGGATCGCCGTGGCCGACGTACTCGGCCGCACCGGCACGCCGCTGATCGAGGCGAGGGTGTCCACGGCGGTCTCGGCGAAGGCACGCGATGTCGTGTATTTTCCGCCGGTGGCCGACACGATGCCGTCGAGGCCGTCGGCTCGGTGATCGACGAGTTCCGAAGCACGACTGGCATTGTAGGTGTCGGTGGAGGTCTGCTCCGTCAGCGGACGTAACCCACCGTAGGCGGCGAGCACGTCGTCGGAACCCACCTGTACCGGCAACATCGAGGTGGTGTTGACCGTCTCGAGGAAGGCGTCGATCGATGCGCGCGTGAGCCGCCAGTCGTCGACGTCGCCGTGATACGGCGTCTCGGTGGGACCGATCAGGCTCAGGCCGCGCCACGGCGCCACGCTGAAGTGGCTGTGCCCGGACACGGTGAGCACCATGGTCTCCGACAGTTTCCGGGTCACCAGATAGATTCCCTCCGACCGCACCGGCGGGGCCGGCGGGGCGAGGACATCGGTGACCGGACTGCTCGCCAGCACGTCACGGGCCCACGGGCCGGTGGCGTTGACCGTGACACGGGCACGGATCTCACCCTGACGACCGGTCTGCCCGTCGCGCACCTGTGCTCCGACGATACGTCCACCGCCACCGATGATCGTCTCCACCGCGACATCATTGGCCAGTTGTGCGCCGTAGGCGCCGGCGCTCCGCAAGAAGGCCAGGGTGAGTCGCTCCGGATTCGGCATCATCGCGTCGTGGAACAACGCACCCGACCGCAGGCCGGGAAGCCCCCGCCGGGTGAGGTCGTCGCGACCCAGAATCCGATGCCGTGGAATCTGTTTGGATCGGTCGGCGATCCGATTGCGGTCGAACGAGAGGAGATCGTAGGCGGTCAGCCCGACCCGTTCGACCAGGCCGGGCTCGGGGAGCACCATGCCGACCGGATCGACCAGATTGGGGGCGATCGACATCAGGGTGCGGCGTTCGGCGAGTGATTCGCGTACCAACCGGATGTCGAACTGCCTGAGATAGCGCAGACCGCCGTGGATCAGTCTGCCGGTGGCCGCCGACGTCGCCGCGCCGTAGTCGGCGCGCTCGACGAGGGCCACCTGCAGGCCGCGGCTCGCCGCCTCGTAGGCCACCGCGGCGCCGGTGATCCCACCCCCGATGACCAGGACGTCGACGGTGGTGGTGGTGCCGCCGAAGTCGCTTCGCTGCAAAGGGTTCGGGGACCCGGTTGTGGCGCTCACGAGGTGGTCGCGATCGCCGAGCGGATACGGGTGAGCAGGGGTTGGCGTTCGCTCTCCACATCGAGCCACCCCAGTCGAAGGATGCGCGCGGTGGTCATCCAGGGTTCGACCTCGGCTCCGCCGATCCCGGTGATCCGGGTGTACTCGGCCAGATAGGAACGGAGCATCACCCGGCGCACCGACTGGTACAGCGCCCGCTGTAAAGTCGAGATACCCGGGAACAGTTCGGCTTCGGTGAACAGTAGGCAGGTGGCTGCGACATCGGCCGCGGGCGGGCCGGCTGCGGTGGACTGCCAGTCGATGGTCGCGATCCCGGTGTCGTGTTCGAAGGTGTTGAGCGGATGGAAGTCCAGGTGCAGCACCGAGCTCCCGCCCGGCAGCTCTTGGATCTGCCTGCGCAGCGCCCGGCGCTCGTCGACCGTCAGGTCAGAGAACGGACGGGTGTGCAGCAGGTTCTCGGCCACGTCACGGACATCGTCGAAGTCGGTGGTGTGCGTGGTGTGGATTCTCGCGTGCTCACGCGCGAGACGTCGTGCGACGGAGATGATCTTGTGGGGACGGCGTTCGGCGACGGTGGTCAGTGCGTCGCCGCGGAGGCGGTCGACGACGATACCCATCCGGCCGTCTGGCATGGTGACCGCGCCGTGGTAGCGGATCGGGGTGACCCCGAGCTGGTGGACGGCGGCCGAGTCGCGGATCTCCTTGGCGATCAGTGCGGTGTCGACGTCGTCCTTGAAGATCTTGATCACCTTGTCGGTGTCCCAGGCGTGGATGTCGCTGGTACGGCCGGTGGCCAGGAGCTCACCGAGGCTGACGGCAGTCATCGTGCCTCGCTCACGGCGCCGTAACCGATCCGCAGTGCATGCTCGACGACGGCGCGCTGCTGTTCCTCGGTGAGCTCTCGCGGCGGGCCCAGAGAGCTTGCATGCCAATAGATCTCACAGAGCCATTCCAGTAGGAGGGCGTTGTCGGCGGCGTTGTCGACGCCGATGCCGAGGGCCACCGCGCCGTGGTTGGCCATCAGGGCGGCGAGCCGGCCCGACAGTGCTCGATGAACGGCGTCGGCGAGTTCCGGCGTGCCGAAGGTCGCGAACGGGGCCACGCGCAGGGCACCGCCTAGCGAGAGTTGCTGATAATGGATGACCGGCAGGTGATCGCGCACCACCGACAGTGCGGTGGCGAAGCGGGAATGGGTGTGCACCACCGAGGTCAGCGCGGCGAACTCCGGACGCCGGTACACCCCGAGATGCAGGTCGATCTCCGATGACGGCCGCGGTCCTTCGAGGAGCTCCCCGGACAGAGCCACGAGGGCCACCTCGTCCGCGGTGATGGCGCCCAGCTGTGCCCCGGACGCGGTGATGGCCACCACGTCGTCGGAACGGGCGCTGATATTGCCTGCGGTACCGACGAATACACCGGACTCGGCCAGGCGTCGAGCAGCCGTGGCGACGGTTTCTCGCAGGGTGGCGGCAGGTGGGAGGCCTGAGGACACGGGACTCAGCCTGAAGGTCCGGGAAACCAAAGTCAAGTCTGGTTCTTGTGGAGGTCACCCGACGGTCGGGTTATGGTTGCCCGGTGTCCACCGAACCCGACGAGCGTACCGCCGGTGAGGCCCAGGCGCCGGGCGAGCGCGTTCCGCAGGAGGATCTGAGCGGGGTTCCGCAGGAGGATCTGAGCGGGGTTCCGCTGCGGCGCACGCCGACCCAGATGCGTTCCCGCGAGAAGGTGTCCCGGGCGTTGGCCGCCGCGGATCGGATCGCCGCCACCGAAGGTGTCGAGGCGCTCACCCTGACCCGCGTCGCGGACGCCGCCGGGCTGTCCCCCGGGGCGCTGCATCAGTACCTGCCCGACCGGGATGCCATCGCCGCGGCGCTCGTCGCTCGCTATCACGGGCGGATCGAGGCCCTGATGGACACGGTGATCAGCCGAGTCGCCGAAGAGGACGTGGACGACCCGGTGGCCGAGGTGATCGGCCAGATCGCCCGCATCTACTCCGAGGAAAGCATCGTCCGCCTGGTACGGTCGGCGACCTCGGTTCCCGGTGATGCCGGCCGTGCGCACAAGAATCGGATGGCGGCCAAGGTGCACGAACTCATGGTGGCATGCGGGGTGCGACGCACCGATGCGGTGGCGGCGCGCGTGGTGTTCACCGCCACCGATGCGGTGATGCACGAGGCCTTCGACGGTGACGAACCCGACCTCTCACTCCTCGACGAACTCGAGTCGATGCTGCGCACCTACCTCGACGGCGACCGGATCGGCGGCGACTAGCTCGGCGGCGACTAGCTCGACGGCGACCGACCGCCGACCACCGCACCCGGGCGCGCCGAGCCGGTGTGTGCGTGCATGCGGCGGGCGGCCGGGATCACCGCGACCAGGCCGGCAGCGGGGATCAGGAACGCCGGTCCGATCCCGGATCCGGAGGCGATCGCGCCGATCGTGACCGCACCGAGGATCACCCCGACGTAGTTGAACAGGTTGACCCGCGCGATCACCTCGTCACGGCGGGCGGGCAGGATCCGGCCGGCGGCGGCGAACGTCACCGGGACCAGCATGCCGACGGCCACGCCGGCGATCGCGAACCCGGTGACCGCACCGGCGAAGGTGGGGACCGCGGCGATCACGATGCACCCGGCGGGTCCGATGACGATCGCCGCGATCGCCAGCCTCGTCACACCCCAGCGCATCTCGAGCCGGTCGGTGATCAGCCGCGAGATCAGCGTGGTGGCCTGATACAGCGCGTATCCGAGCGGTGCGAGGCGCGCGACGCCGTCGAACGCCTCGGTGAGATAGACGGTGCTCCACGTCGACACCGCCGAATCCAGCATGTACGCGGCCATCAGGATGACCCCGACCACCCAGATCGCGCGACGCGGCAGGGCCGGACGTGCATTCTCCGACGCACCCGGGTCGGTCTTCGCGACGGCGCGTTCCCGGGACGGGTCGAGAGCACCGAACCCGAATGCCGCGACGGCGATCTGCACCGCGACCGCGGTGAACAGCGCGCCCACTGCGCCCGCCGAGGACGACAGGAAGCCGCTCATCGCGACGGCACCGAGCGCCGCTGCGGCGGTGTAGGCGGCATAGAAGCGGCCCAGATGGGCGATCCCCGTGCGGGCCTCGAGCATGGCGCCCTGCATGTTCACCGCGGCATCCATGGTGCCCAGCCCGATGCCGTAGACGATCACCGCGGCCAGGAACACCGCATATGCCGGGGCGATCGCCATGGTCGCGATCGCGACGGTCTGGACGGCGAGCGCGGCGCACACCGCGACCCGGCTGCCCCAGCGCACGGCGACGAGATCGGCTGCCACCGACCCGAGCCCGGCCATCACGCACGTTCCCAGCAGGATCAGTGACACCCCGGTCTCGTCGATCCCCCACGTGTCCTGGAAGGTGGGCAGCGCCGTCATCACCGCCGCATAGCCGAGGCCCTGCGCGGCATATCCCGCGGCGACCGCAGCCTTGCGGGCCCTCAGGCGCACGCCCGGGGTGAGGTCGGTTCCGGTGGAGGGGCGGGTCGTCACGATGCGGTGTCGTCTCCTTCTGGGCCCGGTGCTGCGCGGACGACCGGGGGAGTGTCGGGTGCCGCGCGGAGCGCGGTGGGATCGGAGGTGTCCTTCAGGGCAACGCCCGATGCCCCGAGCCGGCGGGCTCCGTCGACCAGTGCCCGCACGATCCGGGCGGCGTGCTCGTAGCCGAGGCCGTCGGGTGGATGCACGTTGGAGATGCAGTTGCGTTCGGAGTCGCGTCGTCCCGGTCGGGGCAGGTGGGTCAGGTAGATGCCAAGGCTGTCGGCCACCGACAGGCCCGGGCGTTCGCCGATGATCACCAGCAGGGTCTGCACGCCCAGCACCTCGCCGATGTGGTCGCCGAGGGCCACCCGTGCGCCGGTCGCGACGACCGGGGCCGCCACGCCCAGGTCCGGGGTGAGGGCGCCGACGATGGCCGCGGTCAGCGCCACCGCGTGGGTGCTCACCGCGGTCGCCGAAAGTCCATCGGCCACAACGATTCCCACATCGGCTCCGCCGGCGGGCGGAGTGAGCGCGCCGAGATCGGCGGGGAGACGGCCGAGGTCGGGGCGTCGTAGGTACTCCGCACGCGATGCGGCGCGTCCGGTCACCGCGACGGGCTCACCGAGCCCCAGACCGCGCAATCCGGCCGCCAGTGCGCCGACGTCGAGCGGGGTGTGGACCGCATCGCGGGCTGCGGCGTGGTCGGCCTGGAAGCGGAGCAGGTCGGCGGTCGACGACGCATAACCGCTGCGCTGCAGCCCGATCCGTGCCTGGGTGAACCCGCGCAGGGGATTCCAGATGTCCGGGGTGCTCGGATCGGGGGTGCTCATGACGCGGCCAGTCCACGCAACGGCGACTGCGACGGGTCCAGGGGCCGGATACGACCGTCCGCATCGGCCATGCCCTGCCGCTGCAGCCACGCCTCGAACTCCGGAGCTGCCCGCAGCCCCAACACATTCCGCAGATACAGTGCATCGTGGAACGACAGGCTCTGATAGCCGAGCATGATGTCGTCGGCGCCGGGAACGGTGATCACGAACGCCACCCCGGCCAGCCCGAGCAGGCTCAGCAGCGTGTCCATGTCGTTCTGGTCGGCCTCGGCGTGGTTGGTGTAACACACGTCGACGCCCATCGGCAGGCCGAGGAGCTTGCCGCAGAAGTGGTCCTCGAGTCCGGCGCGGATGATCTGCTTGCCGTCGTAGAGGTATTCCGGGCCGATGAACCCGACCACCGTGTTGACCAGCAGCGGCCGCAGTTCCCGCGCCACCGCGTAGGCGCGGGCCTCCAGGGTCTGCTGGTCCACCGGACGGCCACCGGTGCCCAGGTGTGCTCCCGCCGAGAGCGCCGAACCCTGCCCGGTCTCCAGGTACATCACATTGCTGCCGACGGTGCCGCGGCCTAGCGATCGGCCCGCTTCGTCGGCCTCCCGCAGGATCGCCAGGTCGACGCCGAAACCGCGGTTGGCGCCCTCGGTACCGGCCACCGACTGGAACACCAGGTCGACCGGGGCGCCATGCTCGATCAGCCCGATGGTGGTGGTCACGTGCGAGAGCACACATGACTGCATCGGGATGTCGTAGCGCACCCGGATGTCGTCGAGTAGGTCGAGGAGGGCGGTGGTGGCCTGCGGGGAGTCGGTGGCCGGGTTGATCCCGACCACCGCGTCGCCGCTGCCGAGCAGCAGGCCGTCGAGCATCCCGGCGGCGATCCCGCGGGGGTCGTCGGTGGGGTGGTTGGGTTGCAGGCGGGTGGCCAGCCGGCCGGGCGCGCCGATCGTGGTCCGGAAGGCGGAGGTCACCTCGATCCGCCGGGCGACGGCGACCAGGTCCTGGTTGCGCATCACCTTGCTCACCGCCGCAACCATTTCCGGGGTCAGGCCCGGTCCCACGTCGCGAAGCCGTCCGGCGCCGTCGGGGGCGACCACCTGCTCGAGCAGCCAGTCACGCAGACCACCGACGGTCAGGTGGGCGAGCGGTGCGAACGCGGTCCGGTCGTGGGTGTCGACGATCAGGCGGGTGATCTCGTCGGTCTCGTACGGCACCACGGTCTGCTCGAGGAACACCGTCAGCGGGAGATCGGCCAGCACCCATGCGGCGGCAGCCCGCTCGGCATCGGATTCGGCTGCGCACCCGGCCAATTCGTCACCGGAGCGCGCCGGGGTGGCCTTGGCCATCACATCCACGAGGCCGGAGAACTCGTAGGTATGTCCGCGCAGTGTCTGACGGTGTCTCACACGAGCTCAAGCTACGCCATCCACCGGGTCTTGGCTGCCCGTGTGGCGTGGCTTGCGGGACGGCCGCGCGTGTGACGCCGCGCCCGGACCCACCCGGACGAGCGCGGTCAGGTGCACCGCGATCCCGACCAGCGGACCGCAGATCAGGGCCAGTGCCACACGGTCGGTGACCGCGACGGGCAGGAGCAGCAGGAGTGCCGACGCGACCGTCGCACCCCACCAGCCGATCGCGTACAGCCGGTGTGCGCCGACAGCGAGTGCCGCCGCACCGGTGATGGTGAGCAGGGCCAGCACGGTGGCACCCAGGGTGAACAGCGCGAGCACGGTGCCGTCGAGCCGGAAACCGCCACCGAAGACCACCCGCAGCAGCCACGGGCCGACCAGCGCCGCAAGCCCGGCACCGGCCATGCCGATCACGGTCACCGCCGCCAGCGGCAGCGTCGCCGAGGCGACCGGCCGGCGACGCGCGGCGACGAACCTGGAGATCAGCACCCCCTGAAAGCTGTTCAGTGGCACCAACAGCGGTGCTCGCGTCAGCGTGATCGCCAGGATCACCGCACCCACCACCGCGGGGTCGTCGGCGGTACGGGAGGTGAGCGAGATCAGCACCGGGAAGCCCATCACCACCACCGCACTTGCGGCGGCCGCGGCCATCGCGGTGATCGTTTGCGCGGTGAACGTGCGGGTGCCGACGTCGGCCGGCAGGTCCACCACCGCCCGTGCACGGGCCGACCAGAGCAACAGCCCCATCCACGACACCGACCCGATCACGGTGATCACCAGGAACGCCGTCGTACCCCATCCCAGGGCGAGGGCGATCCCGGCGCCGACCAGTCGGATCAGCGCGTCCACCGACAGCAGCACCGCGAAGCCACCCCACGACAACGTCCCCGACAACGCGCCGGACAGATGTGCGTAGACCGCGAAAGAGGTCACGCCACAAGCCAACAGCACCACCGACAACCAGCGGTGCGCGTCGAAGACCGCCCCGCTCCACAGGGGTGCGGTCACCGCGACGCCGACGGCGAGTGTGATGCCGACGGCGATGTTGATCCGCAGTGGCCGAGCCCGGGGACGCGGGTCTGTGCCCGGGGTGACAGGGACTGCGCCGGAACCGGCCGCACGCATCGCTCGCGTGGTCTCCTGCAGCTGCCCGTTCTGGGTTCCGGTGACCAGCCCGTAGGCCGCCCAGAAGACCGCGAACACGGCGTAGCCACCCGGCCCGAGGGCACGGGCGGCGATGAGCAGGACGAGATAGCCCGACACCGCGGCGATCGCGGTGGCCACGGTGACGCGCCCGAGCGCGGCCGGCGCCGATCCCGATCCGGTCTGCGGAGACCCCGATCCGGTCATTTCCGGTCCGGTCGGCGAGGACGACGGGTCGACCATGTCCGGGGTGGTCAGGAGGGGCCCGGATACGGCGGGAGCGCGGGGGTGAACAGCCAGCGCTGCCACAGGTCGTGCAGCGGGATCGACGAGTAGTTCGCGGCCAGCGCGATGAAGTCCTCGGTGGTCACCGACCCGTAGCGGTACTTCTCGGTCCAGCGGTGCAGCAACGCGAAGAAGTTGCCGTCGCCGATGGTCAGGCGCAGGGCGTGCAAGGTGATCGCGCCGCGCTTGTACACCCAGTCGTCGAACATCTTGCGCGGCGTCGGATCGGCGAGCGGGACACGCACCGGTGCGGCCGCCAGCTTCGCGTAGTAGTGGCGGGCCCATTCGTCGGCGCTACGTCCGCCCGACCGCTGACTCCACAGCCACTCGGCATAGCAGGCGAATCCCTCGTGCAGCCAGATGTCGCGCCAGCGAGCGAGGGTCACCGAGTTGCCGAACCACTGATGGGCGAGCTCGTGGGCGATCAGACGCTCGGCGTCGCGGGTGCCGTCGCAGTGGTTGGCGCCGAACGTGGAGAACGACTGCGCCTCGATCGGGATCTCCAGTGGGTCGTCGGTCACGACGACCGAGTACCGCGGGAACGGGTACGGTCCGAACATCTCGACGAAGGCCTCGATCATGTCGATCTGACGGCCGAAGTCGTAGCCGAAGTCGTTCTTGAGCCGGGGCGGATAGATCGCGTCCACCGGGATCGGCTTGGTGGCCAGTGATTCCTTGCGGTACTGCCCGATCTGGATCGACGCCAGATAGGTGGGCATCGGTTCCACCTGGTGATAGACCCAGGTGGTCTGCGCGGCCCGGACCCGCTTGGACTCGAGGACCCCGTTGGCCAGCGCGTAGTAGGGGCTGTCGGTGGTGATCGCGATGCGGTAGGGCGCCTTGGCGATCGGATGGTCGTCACACGGGAACCACGACGCCGCACCGTTGGGCTGGTTGGCGCACAGGGCGCCGTCGGTGAGTTCCTCCCAGCCGACCTCACCCCACGCACCGCGGATGGGGCGGGGAGAACCGGTGTAACGGACGACGATCGTCATCGCCGCGCCCGGCGGGATCGGGCCGGCCAGGGTGATCGTCAGCTTGTGGTTGCGGTGGGAGTACCGCACCCGTTTGTCGTCGACGACGACCCGCGTCACGTTGAGGGTGTTGGCCAGATCGAGGCTGAAACGCCGCAGGTGGATGTGGGAGGTCGCGGTCAGTGTCGCGGTGCCCTCGAGCCGATTGCTCGACACCTTGTACTCGAGTTCCAGGTCGTACCGCGAGATGCGATAACCGAGGTTCCCGTTGTGTGGGAGGTACGGATCGAGCACATCGGTCGGCGATCCGAGCACCGGCTGTCGTGGGCTCTTGCCCGACTTACCCGGCACGCACCCCTCCTCGTCTGCTGGCGGATCCGGCCCCGGTGGTGGCGCCGGTCCGGCCTCTGCAGACTACCCGCCGCCGCGGCGGGCGACCGGGTGACCGTCCGAGGCTTGATAAACGGACTGCGGTCCGTATACGGTTGCGGGCAGTCCTTCGGAAGGGGAGAAGCCATGTACGGTCCACGAAGCATTGCCCTGCTGGTGTCGCGGGTGATCCTCGGCATCATCTTCATCAGCCACGGTTGGCAGAAGCTCCACAACGGCATCGACGCCACCGCGGCGTTCTTCAGCTCGGTGGGTGTCCCGGCACCGACCTTCTCGGCCTACTACGCCACCTGGGTGGAGCTGATCGGCGGCATCCTGCTGATCCTCGGTGTCGCCCTGCCGCTGGTCTCGACGCTGCTGATCATCGACATGATCGGCGCCATCGCCACCGTCCACTGGGATGCCGGATTCTGGGATGCCGACGGCGGCTACGAGTTCCCGCTCGCCCTGATCGCCGGGCTGGTCGCCGTGGGCTTCGCCACCGCCGGTGGCTTCGCTCTCGACGGCCATGTGACCCGGTTGCGCGGTAGGTCCAGGGTCTGACCCGACCCCGCCGGGGAGGTCGAATCGGCGGTCGGGTGGCTCAGGCCACCAGGCCGTCGATCGTCGTCCGCTCGAATGCCACATCGTCGGCCTCTGCGACGTCGGGGAATCCGGTCCGCAGTTCCCGCAGATCGGCCAGCACGCCGTCGAGATGACGCAGGCCGACACCGTCGATGGTCCCCGGCGAGACCAGGGCCTCCGGGTCGATATCGTGCCGATGTGCCAGGGCCGCACCGAGGAGCCGGTGGGCCTGGGGCCGGTCGATGTCCCACAGGGCATCGGCGGTGAGCACGTACAGCCGGACGGCCGGCGGGTGGTCGTCGAGATGCACCAGTGCCCACGCCCAATGCTTGGCGACGTCGACCGTGTCGGCCTCGCCGCGACCGTGGGTCCGCACGTACTTGCCGTGGAGTTCACGGCACAACGGCGTGGAGTCGGCCCACCGCCGGAGCTGCGACATGCAGCGAACGGAATCGTGCAGGTTGGACAGGTACATCGGTGAGTAGGGACCCTCGCGGCGGGAGCGGATCTCACGCAGAACCGAGAACTCGGCGAGCGCGTGACCGTAGTCACCTGCCCGGAGTAGGGCCAGGGCCTCATCCTGCATTTCTTCGATCACCCCCACATTGTCGCCGAACAGCCCGGCAAAAGTGATCTGATTCACAAACCCGTTACGCGCGGTGGCCGATTCGAGTGGCATCGTGAGAAGCATGAGCGGTTACGAGAACGACACCATCGACGAGGGCTCGGACAGCGACTACAGCGTGGACGCCGACGACCAGTTGCAGCCCGAGGATTCCCTTGACGATCGCGGCGTCGACGATGTCCTGGACGAGGGATACTCGCCGCCCGATCGCGCCCCGAAGGGTGCCATCCACGGCCTGACCGCCCGCGAGATGCGCGACGGCGAGACCCTCGACGAACGACTCGCCGAGGAGGTGCCCGACGTGGGTGCCACCGATCCGCTCGACGACGCGCCCGCCGACTGGCGGTCGCACGAGTCCGACGCCGACGACGAGTTCACCGCCGACGGCGAGGTCGGTGCCCGCCGGGCCGGGCGCCTCGTGGCGCCGGATCTCGGCGACATCTCCGACACCGAGGCCGAGGCGCTCGCCACCGACTGCGGTATCGACGGGGCCGGGGCGAGTGCCGAGGAGGCCGCGGTCCACATCATCGACGCGGGGACTGACCGG
The DNA here is from genome assembly GCF_053589235.1 of Gordonia sp. NPDC003376. Lineage (NCBI taxonomy): Bacteria > Bacillati > Actinomycetota > Actinomycetes > Mycobacteriales > Gordoniaceae > Gordonia > Gordonia sp. NPDC003376. The sequence continues at coordinate 221,544 of NZ_JBSFRM010000006.1, forward strand.
GACGGGGACTGACCGGGACGGGGACTGACCGGGACGGGGACTGACCGGGACGGGGACTGACCGGGGGCCGTTCGGTGCCCGCGGATCATCGGACAGGGAAGAGGGTCTCGACGACGGTCGGCGACATGCCGTCACGATCGAGGTCGCCCGGGCGCGCCCGATGGCCGGGTCGGCGAACAGCGACCGGCAGGTGCTCTGTGCCCACGTCGTCGTGCCCGAGACCGAGCGCGGTCTGCACGGTGTTCTCCAGGACGGCCGTGGCCGCCTCGTCGAGGTGATCGGCGGCCGACACGGCATCGGTGAGCTGGTCGGGGGGAGGCCGTCGTGGGCCCTGCGGATGACGGTGATCAGGTCGTCGAGGCGGACGCCGGTGATCTCGGTGGGGGTCTGTTGGGTGGTGCGTCGCCCCTCGGGGTGACGACCTCCGTGGTGTGCTGGTCGGGGGACCCACGTTGACAGCCTGGACGGGCGTGGGAACCATGGACGGGACGGGGGCGTGGAGCCCCTGCGTCCGAGCGGTGTCCCAGCGTCACGGGAGGAACTCCAGTGAGCATCACCCAGTCCGTCCACACGATCCCGGGAAGCTCTCCCGCGCAACGATTTCGAGACGTTCGCGAACTCACCGACCGATTGTCGTCGCACTTGTCGGCCGAAGACCAGACGCCACAGTCGATGACCGAGGCCAGCCCCGCGAAATGGCATCGTGCCCACGTCACCTGGTTCTTCGAGGAGTTCGTGCTGCGCCGCGACCCCGCCTACGTGGTGTACGACGAGAGCTACCGATACCTGTTCAACAGCTACTACGAAGCGGTCGGCGAGCGGCATCCGCGCCCCGACCGCGGGCTGGTGACACGGCCGGGCGTCGAGGACATCACCCACTACCGCAACTACGTCGACGGGGCGATGGAGGAGGCGCTGCTGCGTGGCTCGCTGGATGACGGAGCCCTCGATCTGATCGAACTCGGGTGCAATCACGAACAGCAGCACCAGGAACTGCTGCTGATGGACATCAAGCACCTGTTCTCCACCATCCCGTTGACTCCCGGACCGACCTACATCGACCGCGAACCCGATCCCTCGGGGAGCCCGCGACCGCTCGGGTGGCGGTCGGTGTCCGGGGGTGTGGTCGAGACCGGTGCCGCCGGAGCAGGTTTCTCCTACGACAACGAGGGGCCCCGTCACCGGGTGTTCCTCGAGGACTTCGAGATCGCCGACCGTGCGGTCACCAACGCCGACTGGCTGGAGTTCATCGCCGACGACGGGTATCGCCGCCCCGAGTTGTGGCTCTCCGACGGGTGGGCCCACATCCGGCAAACCGGATGGGGTGCACCGGGATACTGGCGATTCGACGACGACGGGTGGACCACGTTCACGTTGTCGGGGCGCCGGTGGCTGGTGCTCGACGAACCCGTCATGCACGTCTCGTTCTACGAGGCCGACGCCTTTGCCCGCTGGGCCGGTGCGCGGCTGCCCACCGAGTTCGAATGGGAGACAGCCGCTCTCGCCGTCGATGATCGACGCGGGATGTTGTTGGACCCGGATCGATGCCATCCGGGCCGGGCGGGGGACACGATGATCGGCGACGTCTGGGAGTGGACGTCGAGCGCCTACCTGCCCTACCCGGGATTCGTCCCCGCGAACGGCGCGGTCGGTGAGTACAACGGGAAGTTCATGTCCGATCAGCATGTTCTGCGCGGGGCGAGCGCCATCACGCCGGTCGGACACGAGCGGATCACGTACCGGAACTTCTTCCCCGCGCCGTCGCGTTGGGTGTTCGCCGGCCTGAGGCTCGCGCGGTGACGGTGCAACTCGACTCGGCGCTCGCCGCCGACGCATCGGCCGGGCTGTGGCTCGATCCGCCGGTCCTGCCGACGAAGTGGCTCTACGACGGCCGTGGCAGCAGACTCTTCGACGAGATCACCCGATTGCCGGAGTACTACCCGACCCGGCGGGAGACATCGATCCTCACCGACCGGGCCGGCGAGATCGTCGCCGAGACGGAGTCGGTGATGATGGTCGAATTCGGTTCCGGCACATCCACCAAGACCCGGTTGCTGCTCGACGCCTTCGGGGCCGCGGGCCGCCCCTTCACCTACGTCCCGGTGGATGTGAGCGCGCCGATGCTCGCCGAATCATCGGCGATCCTCGCCCGCGACTATCCGAACATCGAGATCGGGCCGGTGGAAGCCGATTTCACCGAACCGGACCTGACTCTGCCGCATGCCGACGGCCCCCGCGTCGCGGTGTTCCTCGGCGGGACCATCGGAAACTTCGACGACGACGACCGTGGTGTCTTCTTCACCCGGGTGGCGTCCGCGCTGACCCCCGGCGACTACTTCCTGCTCGGCGCCGACCTGGTCAAGGACACCGGAAGAATCGTCGCCGCCTACAACGACAAGGCCGGTGTCACCGCCGATTTCAACCGCAACATGATCGAGGTGCTCCGCACCGGACTCGGTGCCACCGGCCTGTACGCCGACGACTTCGACCACATCGCCCGATGGAATCCGGTCCGCCACCGGATCGAGATGTGGTTGCGCGCACGGCGTCCCGTCCATGCCACGTTCGCGGCGCTGGAACGTGACTGGGACCTCGCCGCCGGCACCGAGATCCTCACCGAGATCAGCACCAAGTTCGAGTTGTCGGCGTTACACGAGGAACTGGCATCCGCCGGTCTCGCGCCGGTCGACACCTGGACCGACTCGTTCGGCGACTTCTCCCTGACCTTGAGTAGGCGGTAGGTGGGGTTCGAGTGCGTCGGGTGGTGACCACGCTCGGTAGTGGTTGGGGAGGTCGGCCGGCGGGGGTGTCGACTCGACTTGGCGCTTCGCTCCTTGTCGGCTCAACCAGCAACTGGCTGTTGACTTTTGATGATAGTGGATGGTGCTTTTGTTGGTGATCGAGCCGGGACCGAGCCCGAAGGGCGAGGACCCTTGTCGAGATCTCCGCAGCGTGCCTTGGGTGGTGACCACGCAACGGACCCTCGACGATGGGTCGGCCCTCGGTTCGCTCGATCCCGGGCTCGATCATCGCGCATGTCCCGGTCAGCTGCTCAGCGCCGCCAGTTCTGCGGTCAGGGCGGCGACGTCGATCCGGGTACTGCGACCATCGGCGACGACGACCTCGCCGGCCACCCGGACGGTGTCGACGATCTTCGGCGACGCGATGGTCAGCAGCGATGCCGCCGGGTCGAGGACCGGTAGACAGGTGAAGTCTCGGTCGAAACGCACGAGCGTGAGATCCGCGTTGCGGCCCTCGGTGACGCCATCCGGCACCCGACCCTGCGGGAGACCGAGGGTCGAGGACGCACCGTCGCAGGCGGGGCCGGCATCTCCGAGGTATCGAAGGCATTGGCCAGTCTACGTTGCGCCCGTTGCGCAGAGGCGCCGGCACGTAGCGTCTCCAGCATGTCCCGTCGATCGTTGGAACCGGGACCGGTGACGCCGAATCCGCCGAACGTGCTGCCGCCACACATGTCTGCGCGGTCCGGGTCCGGATGCGTCGGTTGCGGCAGTCGGCCGCAGACTGAGGCGGTTGTCGGCCGATGCCTGGAGCGGTGGGTTCAAGGGGGCACCCCACGGGTGAACCCGAGTCCCCAGGGTGAACAGCTTTCACAACTTGTCCACAAATCTTGCTCTGCTTGACAATTAGGCATAGGTTCGCCTATGTGTGGCACTACTGACGATTCTGTGGGCACCCAACGGTGCGCCTAAAGCACGCAACGCCCTGTCTCCCATAATGTTTGGTTTGCGAAGACTAAACAGAAGGAGCAAGGCGTTGCGCACGACCACTGTACTGCAGAAGCTACTGGGAGTCGAGCACCTGACGGTGCTCGATGTGGAGTTTGTCGACAATGTCGGCACGTCGGGAGTAGTGGTGACGGTCCGGGCTCACGCCCAGACGCGATCTCGATGTCCTCGATGTCATAAGCGTTGTCCTGGATACGATCAGAGCAATCAGCCACGACGTTGGCGCCATCTCGACCTCGGTGGCTGGCGCTGCTATCTGCAA